>JBQGFI010000552.1:0-1834 GCA_052040065.1 Marmoricola sp. | reverse complement strand
TTGCCCCCCCCCGGGGGCGATTCCCCGGCCCGGCGGGTCATCCCCCCACGAGCGACGGTCAGGGCTTGACGGCCAGCACCGGGCAGGTGGCGTCGAGCAGGATGCGCTGGGAGACGCTGCCCATGAGGGCCTTGCCCACGGGGCTGCGGTGACGGATGCCGACGACGATGAGGACGGCGTCGGTCTCGGCGGCGACGTCGAGCACCAGCTGGGCGACGTCGGGGGCGACGTCGCGGCGCACGGTGACCTCGACGCCCTCGGACGCGAGCCGCGACTGCAGCGCCGCGATCTCGTCGTCGTGGGCGTAGCGGGTGTCGACGAGGGCGTCGCCCCGGGTGCCGTTGACGACGACCAGGCCGGTCTCGCGGCGGACGGCCTCGGCGGCGGCGTGCTCGAGTGCGGCCTTGCCGAACTCGTCGGGGGTGTAGGCGGCGATGACGCTCACAGGTTCGCTCCCTCTCGGGTCTCGGTCGGCACGGCGGTGTCCTGCTTCTCGCGGGAGGCGGGGCGCACCACGTTGATGATGGTCCACGCCACCAGCAGCGCGATGATCAGGTAGCACACGATCGCCACCGGCTCGCTCCACAGCGTGCCCAGGTCGCCCTGCGAGATCGCCAGCGCCTCGGACAGCTGGCTCTCCAGGCGGGGGCCGAGGATGACGCCGATGATCAGCGGCAGGACCGGGATGCCGAAGCGGCGCATCGCGAAGCCGAGCAGGCCGAAGACCAGCAGCACGCCGAGGTCGAAGGCGGCGAAGTTGGCGGCGTAGGCCCCGAGCGAGGCGAAGAAGAGGATGCCGGCGTAGAGGTAGGGCCGGGGGATCTGCAGCAGCTTGGCCCACAGCGGCGCCATCGGCAGGTTGATCACCAGCAGCAGCGTGTTGGCGATGAAGAGGCTCGCCAGCAGCGCCCACACCAGCGTGGGGTTGGCGGTCATGAACTGCGGCCCGGGCTGCAGCCCGTAGCTCTCGAAGGCGACCAGGATGACGGCGGCGGTCGCCGTGGTCGGCAGGCCCAGGGCGAGCATCGGCAGCAGCGTGCCGGCGGCCGAGGCGTTGTTGGCGGCCTCCGGCCCGGCGACGCCCTCGATGGCACCGTGGCCGAACTCCTCGGGGTGCTTGGAGAGCTTGCGCTCGGTGACGTAGGACAGGAAGGTCGGCACCTCGGCGCCGCCGGCGGGCAGCGCGCCGAAGGGGAAGCCGTACGCCGTGCCGCGCAGCCAGGGGCCCCACGAGCGGCGCCAGTCCTTCTTGCTCATCCAGGGCTGGCCGACGGGGATGATCTCCAGGGGCTTGCGGCGCAGGTGCGCCGCGACCCACAGCGCCTCGCCGAGGGCGAAGATCGCCACGGCGACCACGACCACCTCGATGCCGTCGGCCAGCTGGCCCTGGCCGAAGGTCAGCCGCGGCTGGCCGGTCGAGGTGCCGACCAGGCCGACGGCCAGGCCGAGGAAGAGCGAGGCGAAGCCGCGCAGCTTGGAGGACCCGAGCACCACGGTCACGGCGAGCAGGGCCAGCAGCAGGATCGCGAAGTACGACGGCGCGCCGAGCTGCACCACGAGCGGGCCCACCTGCGGCGCCAGCACCACGAGCAGCACGGTGCCGAGGGTGCCGGCGATGAAGGAGCCGATGGCGGCGGTGGCCAGCGCCTGCGACGCGCGCCCGGCCTTGGCCATCTTGTTGCCCTCGAGCGCCGTGATCACCGAGGAGGACTCGCCCGGGGTGTTGAGCAGGATCGAGGTGGTCGAGCCGCCGTACATGCCGCCGTAGTAGATGCCGGCGAACATGATCAGCGCGCTGGCCGGCTCGACGTTGTAGGTCACGGGCAGCAGCAGC
>JBQGFI010000551.1:0-7242 GCA_052040065.1 Marmoricola sp. | reverse complement strand
CGGCATCACCTCGTGGCGGATCCGGGACCGCACGAAGCGGGGGTCGGCGTTGTGGGGGTCCTCCCACCAGGTGAGGCCCTGCTCGCGGCAGGCGGCCTCGGTCTCGGCGCGGGTGACGTCGAGCAGGGGCCGGGCGAAGGTCACGTCGTCGCGGTCGTGGGTCGCCCGCATCCCGGCGATCGAGCGACCGCCCGAGCCGCGGGTCAGCCCCAGCAGCACGGTCTCGGCCTGGTCGTCGAGGGTGTGACCGAGCAGCACGACGTCGGCCCCGAAGTGCCGGGCGAGCTGCTGCAGGGCGGCGTACCTCGCCTCGCGCGCCCCCGCCTCGACGCCGCGCGGGCCGGGGTCGACGGTGACCCGGATCGAGGCGGTCTCGTCGACGCCGAGACCGCCCATCTGCTCCACGACGCGCGCGGTGTGGTCGGCCGAGCCGGCCTGCAGGCCGTGGTCGACGACGACGCCGACGACCCGCGCGTCACCCTTCTCGGCGACGGCGGCCGCGAGCAGCGCCAGCGAGTCGGCCCCGCCGGAGCAGGCGACCAGGACCGTGCCGGCGGCGGCCTCGCGGCCGGCGAGGTGCTCGCGCACGGCCCGGCGCACCGCCAGGGCGCTCATCCGTGGACGCGCGCCACCCACAGGGCCGGGTCGAGGATCTCGGCCTTGCTGGGGAGCTGCTCGGGCGAGGTCCAGACGGCGTTGAAGCCGTCCATCCCGACCTTGTCGACGACGGCGCGCACGAAGACCGCGCCGTCGCGGTACTGCGCCATCTTCTGGTCCAGGCCGAGCAGCCGGCGCAGCACCCGGTCGAGGGGGCCCACGCCCTGGCGGCGCTGGGTGAAGCGCTTGCGGATCTCGGCCACGCTCGGGATCACCTCGGGCCCGACGCCGTCCATCACGACGTCGGCGTGGCCCTCGAGCAGGCTCATCACGCCGGTGACGCGGTCGATCGTGGCGCGCTGCTCGTCGGTGGCGAAGAGGTCGACCAGGCTGCCGTCACGCTCGCCCCTGCGCAGCTCGCCCAGGGTGCGCACGACGTCGCCGAGCAGCTCGCCCACGTCGGTGCGCACGCTGCCGAGCAGGGTCTCCATCTCGCCGCGCAGGTGGTCGGTCATCCAGGGCACGGCGGTGAACTGCACCCGGTGGGTCTCCTCGTGCAGGCACACCCAGAGCCGGAAGTCGGTGGGGTCGGCGCCCAGCTCGCGCTCGACGTGCACGACGTTGGGCGCGACGAGCAGCAGCCGCCCCTGCTCCCCCGGCTGGTCGTGGAAGGGGTCGAACTGCCCGAGCACCTTCGACCCGAGGAAGCCGAGCATCGCGCCGACCTCCGCACCGGTGACGCGCGATCCGATCGCCTCGGCGACCGGTCCGGGGGCGCCCTTCTTGTCCTGCAGCCGCTCGACCAGCGGACCGATGATCTCGGAGAAGGCGTCGGCGTTGGCCTGGATCCAGCCGGGTCGGTCGACGACCAGGACCGGCGCGCTGCGGTCGGTGGCGACCAGGCCGGTGTAGTCGCGCACCAGCCCGGTGGAGCGGTCGGCCCCCGCGCGCAGCTCGGCGACGGCGTCGCGGGCCTCCTCGCGCGAGACCCGCGGGCCCTCGCCCACGAGCCGCGAGCCCACCTTCACCGCCAGGTCCCAGTCGATCATCCCGGCGCGGGCGGTTGGCTCGCTCATGTCACGACCCTACGCCGCAGCGGCACGCGCCCAGCGCGCCCGCCAGCCGGTCGACCCGCAGCTGCGCGTCGAGCTCGCCGTCGGCGGGGGCGCTGTCGGTGATGGCGACGAAGGCCATCCGGGTGCCGTCGGCGGTGTCGACGACGCCGGCGAGCCCGTGCACCGAGGTGAGCGTGCCGGTCTTGGCGCGGACGCGCCCGAGGGCGTCCTCCGGACCGTCGTCGAGCCGCTGCGACAGCGAGCCGCTGAAGCCCGCGACGGGCAGGCCGGTGATCGCCTGGCGCAGCCGCGGGTGCTCCGGGGAGGCGGCCACCCCGATCACCGCCGCGAGGGTGCGGGCGGACAGCGCGTTGCGGCGCGACAGGCCGCTGCCGTCGAGCAGGCGGTCGCCGCGGGCCGGGACGCCGAGGCGGCGTACGACGTCGAGCGTCGCGGCCGCGCCGGTCGTGAAGGAGCCCTCGCCGCGCTCGGCGAGCCCGACGTGGTGGGCGAGCACGTCGGCGGCCTGGTTGTCGCTGGTGGCCAGCATCCGCTCGACCACCTCGCCGACCTGCGCCCCCTCCACCCGGGCCACCTCGGCGGCCCCCTCGGGAGCAGCGCGGCGCCGCGGCTCGCCCGTCACGCCGACGCCGGCCCGGTCGAGGGCGGCGGCGAAGACCCGCGCCGCCTGGAGCGCCGGGTCCTCGGCGAAGCCGACGCCCTCCTCGAGCTCGGCCTGGTCGACCCACAGCGCGCTGATCCCGGAGGTGATGTCGTCGAGGTACCGGTCGGGCCAGGTCGGGTTGACCGCCGGGCCGGTGAAGAGGCTGTCGTCGAAGCCCAGCCGCACCCCGTCGAGGTCGACGCCCTCGGCCCGCAGCGCCTCGGCCGTGCGCCGGGCCAGGGTCGCCAGGTCGGCCCGCTCGGGGTAGAGGCCCTCGGCGTCGGCCGGGGACCGCTCCAGGTAGGGGTCGCCGCCCCCCACCAGCACCAGGCGCCGCTGCTCGGGCAGCCAGCGCACGGTGGTGGCGAAGCGGTCGGACGGCGAGAGCACCTCGAGCGTGGCGACCGCGGTGAGGATCTTGGTCGTGGAGGCCGGGATGGTGCGTCCGGCACCGGCGCTGAAGACCTCCTCGCCCGTCGCGAGGTCGGTGACCAGCACGGCGTAGTGGTCGCCGAGCACGTCGCCGCGCAGCAGGGGCCGCACGGCGGCGGCGACGGCCTCCGGCGCCGTGGCGACGGCGTCCTCGGCAGCCGCGACCGCCGGGGCGCCCGGCAGCTCGGGCAGCCGCAGCCCCGCGGGCGGCAGCACCGCCGCCGGCTCGGTCAGCGGGTCGACCGGGCCCCAGCCGAACCAGCGCTCGCCCAGGTCGTAGTGGTAGGCCGCCACGGCGAACCCGAGCAGCGAGAGCACGACCAGCTCGGCGAGCCAGCGCCGGAGCCGCCCGGGCCCCCGCTGCCGACGCGGACTGTGGCGTTGCTCACGCGCCATCGCGGCGACCCCCTCTCGACGTGCGCTCCCGCTGGTCGTGCGCGAGACTAGCCCGACGGGCACCGACCGACGGGTCAGGTGCCGACGTGCAACTGGAGGAGTCGCGGTGGAGTTCGACGTACTGGTGGAGATCCCGAAGGGTCAGCGCAACAAGTACGAGGTCGACCACGAGAGTGGCCGGATCCGGCTCGACCGCACCCTGTTCACCAGCACGCAGTACCCCGCCGACTACGGCTTCATCGAGAACACCCTGGGCCTCGACGGCGACCCGCTCGACGCCCTGGTGATCCTCCAGGAGCCCACGTTCCCCGGCTGCCTGATCCGCTGCCGCGCGATCGGCATGTTCCGCATGACCGACGAGGCCGGCGGCGACGACAAGGTCCTCTGCGTCCCCGAGACCGACCCGCGCCTGGAGCACCTGCGCGACATCAACCACGTCTCCAAGTTCGACCGCCTCGAGATCCAGCACTTCTTCGAGGTCTACAAGGACCTCGAGCCCGGCAAGTCCGTCGAGGGCGCCGAGTGGGTCGGCCGCACCGAGGCCGAGGCCGAGGTCCGCGCCTCCTTCGCGCGCTTCGAGGAGTCCGACCACGCCGAGGTCGAGGACGACGCCGCCCCCGAGGCCGGCCGCCACACCGACGGCTGAGCGCCGCGCCTCCGCGGACCGCCGGCTCGGTCGCACCGCCCGTCCCCGCTCACCACGCGGCGTACGGGACGAAACGGCTACTGGCGCGACGAACCTGGAACCAGAGCGGCGGAATATCGGCGCGCTAGTGCTGGATTCACCGGCCGGCCGGTGAATTTGCCGGCGCTCAGCCCCGCGTGCCGGTCACGTAGGCGAAGGGGCCCGAGCGGTCCAGGGTGGCCTCGACGCGCAGCGCGCGCAGCCAGCCGGTGAGCTCGCGGGCGGTGACGCCGGGGCCGAGCAGGCCGGCGCGGCGGCCGACGGTGCGCATCGGCCAGGTGCGCGGTCCGCTGTCCTCGAGCAGCGTCGACCACGACAGCGACCCGCCCGGTCGCAGCACCCGCACCATCTCGGCCACCGCCCGCCGCGGGTCGGGGAAGCAGTGCAGGCCGGTGAGGCTGACCACGAGGTCGAAGGTCGCGTCGTCGAAGGGGAGCTCGCCGACGTCGGCCGCCACCGTCTCTACCTGCTCCCCCACGCCGTACGCCGCGGCGCGCGACGCCGCGCGCGCCAGCATCGCGGGGCTGAGGTCGCAGGCGACGTAGCGCAGTCCCTGTCCGGGGCGCAGCGCCCGCAGCGCGACCCCGCCGCCCACGGGCACGTCGAGCACGGCAGCACCCGCGGGCTGCTCGCCGACGGGGGCCGCGGCGGCGTACAGGCGCGCCAGCGGGCTGCCGGTGCCCAGGCGCCAGAAGGCACCCCCGGCGTGGGGGTGCTCGACGGTCCAGTCGTAGACCGTCGCCCACAGCGGGTCGGCCTGCCAGCCGCCGAGCAGGGGCATCAGCTTCCCCCGGTCTCCGCGTCGGCCACCTGGCGCAGCATCTCGACGTCGAGCAGCTCCTCGGGGATGCCGAAGCCGTCGCACAGGTCGACGGCGACCGGCCGCACCTCGCGGCACAGCTGCGCGATCTCCCGGGTGATCGCCTTGCTGCGCTCGCTGGAGAGCCGGCCGTGCTCCATGAACCACCCGCGGTCGGCCTCGATCACGCTCAGCGCGTGGAGGTCGCACAGCGCACCGAGGGCCGTCCGGTTGGGGTCGTCGGCGGGCAGCGCGTCGAGCGCGGCCACGAACGCCTCGAGCACCAGCCGCTCGACGTGCGCGCGGGCGGCATGGATCACGTGCGCCTGCGCGCGACCGAAGACCTCGGCGGGGTCGTGGCCCCCGTCGATGCCCCGCTTGAGCCGGCGCGCCACGCCGGAGAGCGAGTGCTCCTCGCGCCATCGCAGCAGCTGCAGGTGGTACGCCGGGTCCCGCAGGCCGGCGTCGGGGTCGCGGCCCGCGTCGCCCGGCAGCACGTCGCGCACGCGCTCGAGCAGCTTGTGCACCGCGGTGCGCTCGATCACGGTCTCCACCGCGAGGTCGGCGACGAAGCGCACCATGCCGAGCTGGTCGAGCTCCTCGAAGCTGGTGCTGTAGTCGGTGAGCAGCCCCTTGGCGACGAGCTGCAGCAGGATGTGGTTGTCACCCTCGAAGGTGGTGAAGACGTCGGTGTCGGCGCGCAGCGTGCCGAGCCGGTTGGCGAGCAGGTAGCCGGCGCCGCCGCACGCCTCGCGGCACTCCTGGATCGCCTCCGAGGCGTGCCAGGTCGCGAGCGCCTTGGTGCCGGCGGCCCGCGACTCCAGCGCCCGCTGGTCCTTGTCGCTGGGCTCGGTGCCGCCCGCGCGCGCGGTCGCGATCCCGTGCAGCTGCTCGGAGAGCACCTCCTGGGCGAAGTGCAGCGCGTAGGTGCGCGCGAGCAGGGGCAGCAGCCGGCGCTGGTGCAGCCCGTAGTCGAGCAGCACCTCCTCGGTGCCGCTCCCGGGGGTGCCGAACTGGCGGCGCCGCTCGGCGTACCGCAGCGCCAGCGTCAGGGCCACCTTGCTCGCGGAGATGCCGGCCGCGCCCACGCAGACGCGCCCCTGCACCAGGGTGCCGAGCATGGTGAAGAAGCGCCGGTCGGGGTTGTCGATCGGCGAGGCGTAGGTGCCGTCGGCCGCGACGGTGGCGTAGCGGTCGAGCAGGTTCTCCCGCGGCACCCGCACGTGGTCGAAGCCGATCCGGCCGTTGTCGACGCCGTTGAGCCCGATCTTGGGGCCGTCGTCCTCGATGGTGACCCCGGGCAGCACCGCGCCCTGCGCGTCGCGGATCGGGACGACGAAGGCGTGCACGCCGTGCCGCTCGCCACCGACGTCGAGCTGGGCGAAGACCGCGGCGACCGTGCCGTGGCGGGCGGCGTTGCCGATGTAGTCCTTGCGGGAGTAGGCGTCGGGCGTGTGGATCACGAACTCCTCGGCCACCGCGTCGTACGTCGCGACGGTGCCGAGCGCCTGCACGTTGGAGCCGTGGCCGGTCTCGGTCATCGCGAAGCAGCCGAGCAGCCGCGCACCGATGAGGTCCTCGAGGTACGCCGCGTGGTGCCGCTCGGTGCCGAGCTGCAGGATCGCGCCGCCGAAGAGCCCGAACTGCACGCCCGACTTCACCAGCACGCTGAGGTCGCTCAGCGCGAGCGTCTCGAAGGCCGCGATGCTCGCCCCCACGTCGCCACCGCCGCCGTGGGCCTCGGGGAAGCCGTGGGCCTGGGCACCGGTGTCGGCGGACTCGACGATGACGTCGCGCACCCGGTCGCGGTAGTCGTCGCGGGAGAGCCGGAGCCCGGCGTCGACGAGGTCGGCGTGCTCGGCGATGGTGCGGCGCACCTGCGCGCGCACCGCGGCGTACCTGCCGTCGAGCAGCTCCCGCAGCGCGGCGACGTCGACGGAGGGCGCGACCGGCTCGGCCGTGCCCGGGTGGTCGGAGGACTGCAGCAGTGCCATGACCTCACTGTGCCCGAGAGCACGACTGTGCACGCAGCGTTTGCGCGAAGCGTCACAGTGCGCGCAGCGGGTGCTACAGGCGCACGGCGAAGGTCGGGTACCAGTAGCTGTAGGTGCTCACCCGGACGTCGAGCCCGGTGCGGGGCGCCTCGATGTAGCGGCCGCCGCCGAGCGCGAGCGCGACGTGGTGGATGCCGCTCTGCGCGCCGTTGCTGCTCCAGAAGAGCAGGTCGCCCGCCCGCGCCTGCGAGACCGGCACCCGGGTGCCCTCGGAGTACTGCGCGACCGAGTAGTGCGGCAGCGACTTCCCCCCGCGGGCCCAGGCCTGCATCGTCAGCCCCGAGCAGTCGAACGTGCCGGGACCCGTCGCGCCCCACTGGTAGGGCTTGCCGACCTGGGCGTAGGCGTAGGCGACGGCGCGCTGCACCGCGGACGACGACGGTGCGGGCGCAGGGGCCGGCGCGGGGGCCGGCGCGGGCGCAGGCGCAGGAGCGGGCGCAGGTTCCGGGGCGGGCGCCGGGGCGGGTGCCGGAGCGGGGGCGGGGGCGGGCTTCGACGACGCGGGCTTCCCGGACGCGCCGTCCCGTGGCTCCTGGGCGGTCTCCTGGGCGGCCTGCTCG
>JBQGFI010000550.1:0-6106 GCA_052040065.1 Marmoricola sp. | reverse complement strand
GGCCGACGAGGCGGTTGGCCAGCCGCAGCGCCCCCGGGTCGAGGGCGCCCGACTCGGGCACTCCGAGGGCGGCGTGCCCGGGGCGACCGAGGTCCTCGACGACGGTGAGCGCGCCGGGGTGCACGACCGCGAGTCGGGGCGTGGGGCGCGTCACCGGGCCTCCTCGAAGCGCACCCGGGTGCCGGGCGAGAGCAGCGCGGCGGGGTCGCGGTCGACGTCCCACATGGCCTCGTCGGTGCGTCCGATCAGCTGCCAGCCCCCAGGCGACTCGCGCGGGTAGACCCCGGTGAACTCACCCGCCAGGCCCACCGCTCCGGCCGGCACCCGGGTGCGCGACTCGTCGCGTCGGGGCACCTCCAGCGGTCGGCCGCCCTCGTCGTCGACGAGGTAGCCGAAGCCGGGTGCGAAGCCGGTGAAGGCGACCCGCCAGGTGGTCGCGACGTGGCGGCGCACCACCTCCGCGCGGTCGCAGCCGAGGTGCTCGGCGACGTCGTCCAGGTCCTCGCCGTCGTAGTGCACCGCGATCGTCACCTCCTCGCCCGTCGGGGGCGCGTGGTCCGGCAGCGCGAGCCCGGCGACCGTCGCCGACGCGCGCTCCAGCGCCTGCTGGTCGGTGCAGCGCAGCAGCAGGGTGCGGGCACCCGGCACGAGGTCGACGACGCCCGCGGGCGCGGCGGCCTCGACCGCGGCGTGCAGCCGCAGCACGGTGTCGAGGTCGTCGACCTCGACCAGGGCGGCGGCGTCGCCGCAGGGCAGCCACCTCATCGCCGGCCCGCTCACGCGTCGTCCCCCGCGAAGGCCCGCAGGCCCACGCCCGCGTCCTCCAGCGCCCGGCGCACGGCGCGCGCCATCTCGACGGCACCGGGGGAGTCGCCGTGCACGCAGACCGAGTCGGCGTGCACCTCGACGTCGGTGCCGTCCACGGCCTCCACCACGCCCTCGGTGACCAGGCGCAGCACGCGGGCGGCCACGGCGTCGGCGTCGTGCAGCACCGCGCCGGGCTCGCGCCGCGGCTGCAGGGTCGCCTCGGGGGTGTAGGCGCGGTCGGCGAAGGCCTCGCGCCGCGGCGTCAGCCCGGCCTCCTCGGCGAGCCGCAGCCAGGCCGAGCCCGGGAGACCGAGCACGGGGAGCGTCGTCCCCAGCGCGTCCTGGTAGGCCACCACGGCCTCGACGACCGCGGCCGCCTGCGCCTCGTGGTGGACGATGGTGTTGTAGAGCGCGCCGTGCGGCTTGACGTAGCGCACCGCGCCGCCGGCCACCCGCGCCAGGCCGTCGAGGGCCCCGAGCTGGTAGAGCACGTCGGCGGTGAGGTCGGCGGGCTCCACGTCGATGAAGCGCCGGCCGAAGCCGGGCAGGTCGCGGTAGCCGACCTGGGCGCCGATGACGACACCGCGCTCGACGGCCCAGGCGCACGACTCGCGCAGCGTGCGCGGGTCACCGGCGTGGAAGCCGCAGGCGATGTTGGCGCTGGTCACCAGGCCGAGCATCGCCTCGTCGTCGCCGAGGCGCCAGGTGCCGAAGCTCTCGCCGAGGTCGCTGTTGAGGTCGACCGTCACCGGGGTGCTCGCCGTCATCAGGCCCATCCCATCAGCTCGGCGAGGCCCTTCATCGCGGGGACGACGACCCCGAGGGCCGCCAGCCACGCGAGCACCCCCAGGCCCAGCAGCCACCGCGGGTAGACGTAGCCGTCGAGCAGGTCGCGCCGCTTCCACGCCACCCACAGCAGCACGCCCAGGCCGAAGGGCAGGATCAGCGCGTTGAAGGCGCCGGCGAAGACCAGCAGGTTGACCGGCTGCGTGCCGAGCACGATGAAGACGGCGCTCGAGGCGACGATGAAGCCGACCACCACCCAGCGCTCCCAGTCGGTGACCCACTGGCCCAGCACCTTGATGAAGGAGGTGGAGGTGTAGGAGCACCCGATCACCGAGGTGATCGCCGCGATCCACATGACCGTGCCGAAGAAGATCCGGCCCACGTCCCCCAGGGCGGCGGTGAAGGCCGAGGCGACCGGGTTGGTCTCGTCGATGTCCGCACCCGCGCTGACCACGCCGAGGATGGCCAGGAAGAGCACCACGCGCATCAGCGCGGTGATGGCGATGCCCATGATCGAGGCGCGGGTGATCTCGCCGACCTGGTCGGCGCCGCGCACGCCGTTGTCGACCATGCGGTGCGCGCCGGCGTAGACGATGTAGCCGCCGACGGTGCCCCCGATCAGGGTGGCGATGGCCAGCCAGCTGACGGTCTCGGGGGCGATGCTCTGGCGCAGCGCGTCGCCGGCGGGCGGGCTGCTCGTCAGCGCGACGTACGTCGTGAGCAGCAGCATCACGACGCCGAGGCCGATCACGATGCGGTCCATGGCGACGCCGGCCCGCCGGATGAGGAAGACCGCGATCGCGAAGGCCGCGGAGACCGCCGCCCCGACGCGCACGTCGAGCCCGAAGAGCGCGTTGAGGCCGAGCGTGCACCCGGCGATGTTGCCGATGTTGAAGACGAGACCGCCGAAGACGTCGAGCCCGGAGAGCACGTAGCCCGAGCCGGGGATCGCGGTGTTGGCCAGGTCCTGCGCCCGTCGTCCCGAGACGCCGATGATGCGCCAGACGTTGAGCTGCACCGCGATGTCGACCAGCACCGACACCAGGATCGCGAAGGCGAAGGCCGCGCCGAGCTGCAGCGTGAAGGTCGCCGTCTGGGTCAGGAAGCCCGGTCCGATGGCCGAGGTCGCCATCAGGAACATGGCCCCGACGAAGCCGCTGCGGCCGCTGACCTTGAGGGCCTTGGACTCCTGAGACGGGGGTGCGCTCTGTGTCATGCGACACGACGCTAAGAATCGTTCAACAATCCGTCAAGGGATTGTTCAACGATTTTACGTCGGCGTCACACGCCGGGGCTCAGCCGCTGCGGCGCACGGAGACCACGAAGCCGACCTGCTCCTGGGCGTCGGAGAGGTAGGCGACGAGCTCGCGCTCGGCCTCGGCGACCTCGCCGCGACGCAGCAGGTCGACCATCAGCGCGTTGCGCTCGAGGTAGGGCTGGTGGAAGCGGCGGCCGTCGACCACCTGGGCGAAGGCCAGGCGCAGCTCGGCGAGGACGGCGGCGAACATGTCGTCGAAGCGCGGGCTGCCGAGGGCGCTGACGAGGAGCTGGTGGAAGCGCAGGTCGGCGGTCGAGACGCCGCGCCAGTCGCCCTGGGCGGCCGCCTCCTGCGCGGCGGCCACCACCTCGCCGAGGGCGCCCGGGTCGACGAGCGCGAGACCCCGCGGCTCCAGCGCCAGCCGCACGAGGTAGATGTCGCGGACGTCCTCGTCGTCGTGGGTGCGCACGGCGACCCCCTTGTGGGCCTGGTGGGTCACCAGGGGGCCGCGCGCCTGCAGCCGGACGGCCTGGCGCAGGGTGTGGCGCGAGGCCCGGTGCTCGGCCGCCAGCGAGGCCTCGCGCAGCGGCTGTCCGCTGCGCAGCTCGCCCTCGAGGATCCGCTCGCGCAGGGCGCGCGCGACCTGCTCGGCCAGGCCCGCCCCGGGCTCGGCCGGGGAGATCAGTGAGGTCGGCACGTCCCCGATGGTGCCACTACTACTATCCGCCAGATGAGCACCGACGCCGCTGCCCCCGCTGATCGCCTGGTCCGCCTCGAGGTCGCCGACGGGGTGGCCACCCTGCGGCTGGACCGCCCCCCGATGAACGCGCTGAGCGTGCAGGTGCAGGAGGAGATCCGCGCCGCCGCCGCCGAGGCCACCGAGCGCGACGACGTCCGCGCCGTCGTGCTCTACGGCGGCGAGCGGCTCTTCGCCGCCGGCGCCGACGTCAAGGAGATGGCGACGATGTCGCACGCCGACATGGTCAAGCGGTCGGGTGCCCTGATGTCGGCGCTGAGCGCCGTCGCCCGGATCCCCAAGCCCGTGGTCGCCGCCGTCACCGGCTACGCGCTCGGTGGTGGCTGCGAGCTGGCCCTGACCGCCGACGTCCGCATCGCCGCCGACGACGCGACCCTGGGCCAGCCCGAGATCCTGCTCGGCATCATCCCCGGCGCCGGCGGCACGCAGCGGCTCACGAGGCTGGTCGGGCCCAGCAAGGCCAAGGACCTGATCTTCACGGGTCGCTTCGTCAAGGCCGAGGAGGCGCTGGCCATCGGGCTGGTCGACCGGGTGGTGCCGGCCGACCGGGTCTACGAGGAGGCGCTCACCTGGGCCCGGCAGTTCTCCGGCGCCGCCGCGCTGGCGCTGCGGGCGGCCAAGGAGGCCATCGACCGCGGGTCCGAGGTCGACCTGGAGACCGGGCTGGAGATCGAGCGCCAGCAGTTCGCCGCGCTCTTCGCGACCGAGGACCGTACCCGCGGCATGACCTCGTTCGTTGAGCAGGGACCAGGCAAGGCGTCCTTCGTGGGACGCTGACCCATCCCGCGACAAGGAGACCCCACCGTGCCCAAGGCCAGCACCGACGAGACCGGCGAGAAGAAGCGCTCCGGTCCCTCGGCCCCGACCGCCGTCCGCGCCCAGCTGGCGCGCGTGATCCGACTCGTCTTCGGCGTGCTCGCCGCGATCCTGGCCGTCGGCGCCGTGCTGGTCGTGCTGCGCGACAGCGTCAACGAGCAGAACAACATCGTGCGCTTCGTGCTCGACGTCGCTGACGCCGTCGCCGGGCCCTTCAGCCGTGACGACGGCATCTTCGACTTCGGTGGCGAGAACGCCGCGGCCAAGAACGCCCTCGTCAACTGGGGGATCGCCGCGCTCGTCTACCTCGTGGTCGGCCGCGTGGTGGCCGGCCTGGTCGCCCCGAAGGGCGCGCGCTGAGCGCACGCCCGCGGTGTCACCGCGTGTGACCCACCACACCCGACGGTCCCGTTCCCGCGCCCATGACCCGCGGGTAACCTCGCCGTAACCGTCCGCACCGATGGAGGAGGGGCCCCCGCCCGGGGCCGCACACCATGAAGATCGTTGTTCTCGTGAAGTACGTGCCCGACGCGACCGCCGACCGGCAGTTCGAGTCCGACCACACCGTCGACCGGGCCGGCGTGCCCGGGTTGCTCTCGGAGCTCGACGAGTACGCCGTGGAGCAGGCCCTCCAGCTCAAGGAGAAGGCCGCCGAGGGCGAGGAGGTCGAGGTCGTCGCGCTGACGGTCGGCCCCGAGGCCGCCGCCGAGGCGGTCAAGAAGGCGCTGCAGATGGGTGCCGACTCCGGGGTCCACGTCACCGACGAGGCGATCGCGGGCTCCGACTACCTCGCGACCAGCCAGGTGCTGGCCGCCGCAGTGACCAAGGTCGGCGAGTCCGGCGCCGTCGACCTGGTGCTGTGCGGCATGGCGTCGACCGACGCCTCGGGCAGCGTGGTGCCGGCGATGCTGGCCGAGCGCCTCGACCTGCCGCAGGTGACGCTGGGCTCGGTGATCGAGCGCCAGGGCGACCAGGTGCGCATCAAGCGCGACGGCGACACCTCCACCGAGGTGATCGGCGCGACGCTGCCGATCGTGCTGAGCGTGACCGACCAGTCCGGCGAGGCCCGCTACCCCTCCTTCAAGGGGATCATGGCGGCGAAGAAGAAGCCGGTCGAGACCTGGTCGCTGGGCGACCTGGGCGTCGACGCGAGCGAGGTCGGCCTCGACGCCGCCTGGTCGAAGGTCGAGGCGGCCGAGGCACGCCCGCCGCGCACCCAGGGCGAGATCGTCACCGACGAGGACGGCTCCGGCGCCACGGCGCTCGTGGAGGTCCTCGCCTCGAAGAAGTTCATCTGATCAGGGTTTTGGGAGCTGTTGATGTCTGAGGTTCTGGTGCTCGTCGACCACGTCGACGGCCAGGTCCGCAAGCCCACCTACGAGCTGCTGACGATCGCGGCGCGGCTCGGTGAGCCCGTCGCGGTGTTCATCGGTGAGTCGGCCAAGTCCGGCGAGGTCGCCGAGGCGGTCAAGAAGTACGGCGCGACCAAGGTCGTGGCCGTCGACGACGCCGAGATCAAGGGCTACCTGGTGGCGCCCAAGGCGGAGACGCTCCAGCAGCTCGTCGACAAGCACGGTCCTGCCGCGGTGCGGGTGCCCTCGACCGCGGAGGGCAAGGAGGTCGCCGCCCGGCTGGCCGTCAAGATCGGCTCCGGCCTGATCACCGACGCCGTCGACGTGCAG
>JBQGFI010000549.1:0-3106 GCA_052040065.1 Marmoricola sp. | reverse complement strand
GCTGCGGTAGTGTTCCCCTCGCTCCGCAGGCCTCGCGCCGGGAGCATTCGGGCTGTGGCGCAGCTTGGTAGCGCACTTGACTGGGGGTCAAGGGGTCGCAGGTTCAAATCCTGTCAGCCCGACCGGAGAACAAGGCCCTGATCTGCACGACCGCAGGTCAGGGCCTTGTTGCGCGCCTCGACATCGCGTGCGGGCACGGTCTCGCCACGTTGTGCGGTGCTGGCGACGCAGCATCCACGTCGCAGCCACCGCACAGTGGTGGGGTTCCCCGGATATCCGGGGAATCCGACGGCGGCGCCCGCAGAGCTCAGCCCAGGGTCGTCGGATCCGTGTTCGCGCCGCACACCACCACGCAGCCACGCTCGCCGTCGGCGGGGGAGTACGCCGCCGAGGACAGGGCGGCGTACGCCGTCGCCGCGCCGTGCTCGGAGGCGATGCGGTGGTCGGCCCAGAGCCGACGGCGTGCCTCGACGATCGCGTGCTCGCCCACCAGCACCGACAGCGGCGGCTCCGCCTCCTGCGCGGCGAAGGCGACGTCGCCGACACGGCGCGCGCCCAGCGAGTCGGCCGCCACCCCGGACACCTCGACGTCGACCGGGTGACCGGCCGCCATCGCCCGGTGCAACGTCGGGCAGGTCTCGGGCTCGACGGCCACCACCCGTGCGCGACCGCGGACGGCGGCGGCGACGCCGGCGTAGAGACCACCCCCGCCCACCGCCACGACGACGGTGTCGATCGACGGCTCGTCGTCGAGGAGCTCCTCGGCCAGCGTGCCCGCGCCGGCCGCCACCTCGGGCTGGTCGTAGGCGTGCACGAACGTCGCGCCGTGGAGCTGCCCGAAGTCGACGGCGGCCGACAGCGCCTCGGCGTACTCCGACCCGGCGCGCACGACCTCCGCGCCGTAGGAGCGGATCCGCTGCACCTTGACCTCCGGGGCGGCCTCGGGGACGAAGACGGTCGCCCGCACGCCGAGCTCGCGGGCGGCGTACGCCTGAGCCAGGCCGGCGTTGCCGCCCGACGCCACGACGATGCCGGCGTCGCCGAGCTCGCCCCGCTCCAGGGCGGCCAGCTGGCGGTTGAACGCGCCGCGGGTCTTGAAGACGCCGCAGTGCTGGAGGTGCTCGAGCTTGAGCCACACGTCGTCGGTCCCGGCCGGTGCGGGCAGGGGCGTACGGCGCACGCGGCCGGCGATCCGCTCACGAGCGGCCAGGACGTCGTCGCGGGTGAGCAGCACCGGTCCAGTATCCGGGTCGGGGGTGCGGCTGCTCAGTGGCTGGTGAGCGTCGCCGCGCTCACGCAGACCACCGCACAGATCGCGCCCCAGCCGGCGAGCCGGAGCAGCGGCACCTGCAGCCCGGCGGAGCGGCAGCGCTGCAGCCAGAGCAGGGTGGCGAGCGAGGCCCAGGGCGTGACGAGCGCACCCGCGTTGACGCCCACGAGCGTCGCGACGAGGCGGCGTACGTCGCCGGCGGCGGACGGCTCGACGACCAGGTAGGCCGGCAGGTTGTTGACCAGGTTGGCCGCCACCGCCGACGCACCGGAGAGGTGCAGGAGGTCGAGGGGGCGGGTGCCGACCCCGACCGCCGGTGCCAGCCAGTCGAGCAGCCCCTCGGACTGGGCGGCCCGCAGCAGCCCTGCGACGAGCACGAAGGCGCCCGCCATCAACCACGGCGGCCGTACCTCCCGCAGCAGCCCGGGGGCGCGCCAGAGGGTCGCCACCAGCAGGACGGCGGCCGACGCCACCGCCACCACCGCCGGCTCGACGCCGACGGCGAACAGGGGGCCGATCGCCAGCGACACGGTCGCCGCGACGACCAGCAGGACGCGGTCGTGCGGGTCGGCCGGCGGCTCGACGGCGTAGGTGCCGCGCAGCGCGCGGCGCTGGAGGACCGCGATCAGCACCAGGGTGGTGACGATGGCGGTCACGGCGGGCAGTGCCGCCGTCCGGACGTAGTCGCCGTGGCCGGCTCCGAGGTCCTCGAAGCGGTGCACGGCAAGCAGGTTCGTCAGGTTCGAGACGGGCAGCAGGAGCGAGCCGGTGTTGGCGATCCAGAGCGTGGTGAGCGCGAAGGGCATGGGCGCGATGCCGGTCTGCTGGGCGATCGCGAGACCGACCGGGGTGAGGAGCACGGCCGTCGTGTCGAGGCTCATCACGATCGTGCTGACCACGGCGAGGACCGCGAAGAGGAGCCAGAGCAGGACCACGCGGTGGCGTGCCCGACGCGCCATCGCGTGCGCGGCGACGTCGAAGACGCCGGCCAGCTGGGCGATCTCCGCCGTGACGGTGATCGCGAGCAGGAACACCGCGACCGGCAGCACCTGGACGACGACGGGATGGAGGACCTCGGGCACGGCCGACATCATCGCAAGGGGGATCGCAAGGGGGAGGATGGCCGGTCAGGGAGCGGGATCGGTCACCGGCTCGGGCAGTGGGCCGAACTCCTGGTTGCAGGTCCACCCTGCGCAACCGACCAGCTCGGTGCGGCGCAGCTCGAGGGCCGAGCGCACGGCGGCGTAGGCCGGGTCGTCGACGAGGTTGACCTGCTCGTCGGGGTCGAGGAGGCGGTCGTAGAGGAAGCCGTCGATGCCGTCGGTGCCGTAGAGATAGCGATCGGTGCGTACGCCGCGGTGCGACCACCCGTCGCCGAGCGTCCGACCCGTCTGGATCAGCGTGGTGTCGCGGAAGGTCTGGTCCTCGCCGCGCAGCGTCGGCGCCAGCGACGTCCCGTCGACCTGCCACTGCGGGGAGACCCCGGTCAGCGACGCGAAGGTCACCGGGAGGTCGACCAGGGTGACGGGCAGGTCGGAGGTGGAGCCCGGTGCGATGCCGGGGCCGCGGACGAGCAGGGGCACCTGCAGCGCCTCGTCGGTCAGCACGTCCTTGCCGACGAAGCGGTGCTCGCCGAGGGAGTAGCCGTTGTCGGAGGAGAAGACGATGTAGGTGTCGTCGAGCACGCCCTCCTCGTCGAGGGTCTCGACGAGCGAGCCGACCGCCCGGTCGACGGCCTGCAACGACTGGAGGCGGGCGGTGTTCTCGGCCGCGACCTCGTCGCGGGAGGCGGGGGAGAGGTGACGCAGGTACGCCGGCTGGTCGGTGACGTCGGCC
>JBQGFI010000548.1:0-6269 GCA_052040065.1 Marmoricola sp. | reverse complement strand
CGATCGCGCGCCGCAGCACCGTCTGCTGGTCGTAGCCGGGCCGCCCGCGGCGGGCGGGGGCGGGGGACTCGGGCACGAGGACACCATGGCACGCCGGTCGTCGGGGTCGCGTGCGAGCATGACGCCATGGAGACCGCGAGGCCCGTCGAGACCTGGTTGACCGACATGGACGGCGTCCTGGTGCACGAGGAGGACGCCATCCCCGGGGCGCCGGAGTTCATCGAGGCGCTGCAGGCCACCGGCAAGCGCTTCCTGGTGCTCACCAACAACTCCATCTACACCCCGCGCGACCTGCGGGCCCGGCTCCTCGGCAGCGGCATCGACGTGCCCGAGGACGCCATCTGGACCTCCGCGCTCGCCACGGCCCGCTTCCTCGCCGACCAGCGGCCGCACGGCACGGCGTACGTCGTGGGGGAGGCGGGCATGACCAACGCCCTGCACGACATCGGCTACGTCATGACCGAGCGCGACCCCGACTACGTGGTGCTGGGGGAGACCCGCACCTACTCCTTCGAGGCCATCACCAAGGCGATCCGGCTGATCGAGCGGGGTGCCCGCTTCATCGCCACCAACCCGGACCCGAGCGGCCCCAGCCCGCAGGGCACGCTGCCGGCGACCGGCTCGGTCGCGGCGCTGATCAGTCGCGCGACCGGGCGCGAGCCCTACTACGTCGGCAAGCCCAACCCGCTGATGATGCGCAGCGCGCTCAACCGGCTGGAGGCGCACTCGGAGTCGACGGTGATGGTCGGCGACCGGATGGACACCGACATCGTCAGCGGGCTCGAGGCCGGCATCCGGACGGTGCTGGTGCTCACCGGCTCGACGCCGGCCGAGCGCGTCGACACCTTCCCCTACCGCCCGAGCAAGGTGGTCGACTCGATCGCCGACCTGATCGGGCTCGCCATGGAGCCGCTGCCCGAGCTCTGAGCCCTCGCGGTTGTCGGAGGTCTGGTGCACGCTGGGCTCGGAACGATCACGGGGCTCCGAGCGTTGAGGATGCAGAGGGAGGTGGCGCCGGTGCACAGGTTCGTCGGTGCCGCGGCCAGTCACACCGGTCTGGTGCGCGACCACAACGAGGACTCCGGCTTCGCCGGGCCCGGACTCCTGCTGGTGGCCGACGGTGTCGGTGGCCACGCCGCCGGCGAGGTCGCCTCGGCCACGACGGCGTACGTCGTCTCGGCCATGGCCCTGGCCCACCCGAGCGACGACCCGGAGGTCACGCTCCGCGAGAGCGTGGCGCTGGCCCAGCACCAGGTCGCGCTGGGGGCGCAGGCCCCGGGGCGGCACGGCATGGCCACGACCCTGACCGCGGTGCTCGCCGACGGCGAGCGCGCGGCGCTGCTGCAGCTGGGCGACTCCCGGGCCTACCTGCTGCGCCGGGGGCGCCTGACGCGGCTCTCCCACGACCACACGGTGGTGCAGCAGCTCGTCGACGACGGCGCGCTCGACCCCGCCGAGGTCCCGGGACACCCCTGGAGCCACGTCGTGACCCGTTCGCTCGGGGGCAACCCCGCGGAGGCCGGCGACCTGACGTGGCTCGACCTGCTGCCGGGTGACCGACTGCTGCTCTGCAGCGACGGGCTGAGCGACCTGGTCCCCGACGCCGGCATCGCCGAGCTGCTGCGCGACCACGGCGACGACGCCGCCGCCGTCGACGCCCTGGTCGGAGCGGCCCTCGAGGCAGGTGGTCGTGACAACGTCACCTGCATCGTCGCGACCGTCGTGCCCGGTGCGCCCCGCAGCTGGGAGGGCTCGCTCGTCGGGGCGGGTCGCGATCCGCGCCTGGTCGTCGACCCCGCGGCCGTCCGCCTGCCGCGCACCGCTTAAAGCGGACAAAGGCGCCAAACCGCGACACGCCCGGGTCGGTTCTCCCGATCTGCTGGCACGGGGTGGGTCCGTGCGTCACAATGGACGCACAACCACACAACTGCACCGCACGTCACACGACCTGTGCTCGCGAGTCCGCTGGGGAAGGCGTACCTCGCGCCGAGCACCAAGGAGGTCATCGTGACTGCTGCAGCGACCCGTACCCAGACGCGCGGAGTGCTCTTCATCCACTCCGCGCCCTCGGCGCTGTGCCCGCACGTCGAGTGGGCGGCCGGCGGCGTGCTCGGACACGCCCCGTCGATGGAGTGGACCCCGCAGCCCGCGCACGCGGGCAGCTACCGCACGGAGTACTCCTGGGTGGGCGACCCCGGCACGGCGGCGGCGCTGACCTCGGCGCTGCGCGGGTGGCACCACCTGCGCTTCGAGGTCACCGAGGACCCGACGGCCGGCACCGAGGGCGTGCGCTACGCCGTGACGCCCACGCTCGGTGTCTTCCACGCGGTGACGGGGCTGCACGGCGACCTGATGATCCCCGAGGACCGCCTCAAGGCGGCCGTCATGAAGGCCTCGCTCGGCGAGACCACGCTCGAGCTCGAGGTCGACCGGCTGCTCGGCAAGCCCTGGGACGACGAGCTGGAGACCTTCCGGCACGCCGGCGAGGGCGTGTCGGTGCGGTGGCTCCACCAGGTGGTCTGAGCCGAGCCGGTCTAGCGGTGGTGCTCGAGGTAGTCGAGCAGGTCGCCGACGTGCACCAGCTGCGCCGTGGCCTCGTCGGACACCCGGATCCCGAGCCGGCGCTCGCAGCCCTCGAGCAGCTCCAGCATCGAGAGCGAGTCGACCCGCAGGTCGTCGACGAAGGTGTGCTCGGGGCGCACCTGGTCCGCCGGGGTGCCGGTGACGGCCTCGACGAGCGCGCCCACGGACTGCAGCAGCTCGCGATGGGTCTGGGGCGCCACGGCGCAGACTCTATCCGCGGCTGCGGAGTAGACCGCAAACCCCTGTGGGTACAGGGGAATCGCGGTCTGCGAGACGATCCGCGCCCGTGTCGTGGAGAACCAACCATCGGACAACCCCGTCTGGTTGACTCTTCCACGGCACCTCCGACCATCCCACCGGTCCCGAGCCCGCAGGAGGGCGCATGACACCCGACGGCTGTCCCGCGGTCGAGCTGCAGCGCGTGACCATCCACGGCCACGAGCGCGTGTACGTCCAGATGGGCTCGGGCCCGGTGCTGCTGCTCCTGCACGGCCTCGGCTGCGACCACACGACCTGGCTGCCCGTGCTGCACGACCTCGCGCGCGACTTCACGGTGATCGCCCCCGACCTGCTGGGTCACGGGCAGAGCGCCAAGCCGCGTGCCGACTACTCCGTGGGCGGCTACGCCAACGGCATGCGCGACCTGCTCACGGTGCTGGGCATCGACAAGGTCACGGTGGTGGGGCACAGCTTCGGCGGTGGGGTGGCGATGCAGTTCGCCTACCAGTTCCCCGAGCGCACCGAGCGGATGATCCTGGTCGCCCCGGGCGGCATGGGACCGGAGGTGACGCCGCTGATCCGCGCGGTGACGCTGCCGGGCTTCCACCAGGCGATGGGCCTGGCGACCCTGCCCGGCGTGCGGCAGGTCAACCGGCTCGGCCTCAAGGCGCTCGCCAAGGCGCCGCTCGGCGCCACGCGCGACCTCGGCGAGGTCGCCGACATCGTCGAGTCCTTCAAGGACCCGCGCGCCCGCGCCGCGATCCGCCACGTGGTCAAGGCCGTGGTCGACGCCCGCGGCCAGATCGTCACGATGGTCGACCGCGCCTACCTCACCCAGGCGATGCCGATGCTCGTCGTCTGGGGCACCGACGACCTCGTGATCCCGTCACGGCACGCCGAGCACGTCGCGCGCATCGCGCCGGGCGCCGTGGTCGAGCTGCTGCGCGACAGCGGCCACTTCCCGCACAAGGACCACCCCGAGCGCTTCGGCAAGATCGTGCGCGACTTCGTCGCCTCGACGCGTCCCGCGACCTACCACCGCGGTCGCTGGCGCACGTTGCTCCGCAACGGCCCCGGCGAGCCCGCCAACCGCGCCGAGGCGGGGGAGGCCCCGCTCGCGCCCGTGGCGGTCCTTCCGCGCCGCAGGGCCGCCGCCTCCGCCGGCTGAGCCGGCGTACGACCCCGGGTGGCCGAGGACGGCGCGGCGCACGACCCCGGATGGTCGAGGAAGGCGCGCAGCGCCTGTCTCGAGACCCGGTGAGGTGTACGCCGCGCGGGCGTCACGCGTCGCCGCCCTCCTGCTCCACGTCGGCCACCGCGGTGGGGTCGTCGATGCGGTACTTGGCGAAGGCCTCCGCGACGACCTCCGGCTTGACCTCACCGCGCAGCGCCAGCGCACGCAGCGTGGCCACGACGACGCTCTCGGCGTCGACCTGGAAGAAGCGACGGGCGGCGGGACGGGTGTCGGCGAAGCCGAAGCCGTCGGTGCCGAGGGCGTGGAAGTCCTCGGGCACCCAGGGCGCGATCTGCAGCTGCACCGCACGCTGGTAGTCGCTCACCGCGAGCACCGGTCCCGTGGCGTCGGCCAGCAGCCGGGTGACGTACGGCGTGCGGGGCTCCTCCTCGGGGTGGTTCAGCGACCACTTCTCGCACGCGATCGCCTCGCGGGAGAGCTCGTTCCACGAGGTGACCGACCACAGCTCGGCGGCCACGCCCCACTCCTCGGCCAGCATCTGCTGCGCCTTGAGGATCCAGGGGAAGCCGACGCCGGAGGCGAGCAGCTGCACCTTCGGGGCGTCACCGTTGCCGGGCACCTCGGGGGCGTCGGCGAACTTGTACATGCCCTGGAGCAGCTGCTGCACGTCGAGGCCCTCGGGCTCGGCCGGCTGCGAGAGGGGCTCGTTGTAGACCGTCATGTAGAAGATGACGTTCTCGCCCTCGGGGTGCTCCTCGCTCGGCGTGTACATCCGGCGCAGGCCGTCCTGCATGATGTGGCCGACCTCGTAGGCGTGCGCCGGGTCGTAGTGCACGACCGCGGGGTTGGTGGCCGCGAGCAGCGGGCTGTGCCCGTCGGCGTGCTGCAGCCCCTCGCCGGTCAGCGTGGTGCGCCCGGCGGTGGCGCCGATCAGGAAGCCGCGGGCCAGCTGGTCGGCCATCGCCCAGATCGAGTCGCCGGTGCGCTGGAAGCCGAACATCGAGTAGAAGATGTAGAAGGGGATCATCACCTCGCCGTGCGTGGCGTACGACGACCCGGCCGCGGTCGCGGAGGCCATCGCCCCGGCCTCGGAGATGCCCTCGTGGAGCAGCTGCCCCTTCTGGTCCTCGCGCCACTTCAGCAGCAGCTTGCGGTCGACGGACTCGTAGCGCTGGCCGGCCGGGTTGTAGACCATGGCGCTCGGGAACATCGAGTCCATGCCGAAGGTGCGGTACTCGTCGGGGGCGATCGGCACCAGGCGGGCGCCGATCTCCTTGTCCTTCATCCAGTCGCGCAGCAGCCGCACGACCGCCATGGTGGTGGCGACCTTGGCCTTGCCGGAGCCCTGCTTGAGCTCCTTGTAGGTCTCGTCGCCGGGCACCTTCAGCGGCTTGGCGCGCACCACGCGGCGCGGCAGCGAGCCGCCGAGCTGGCGGCGCCGGTCGAGCATGTACTGGATCTCGGGGGAGTCCTGACCGGGGTGGAAGAACGGCGCGGTGCCGGACGCCTCGTAGGCCTCCTCCAGCTCCTTGTCGCTCATCGGGAGGTAGAGCCGGTCGCGGAACTTCTTCAGGTCCGCGATCTTGAGCTTCTTCATCTGGTGGGAGGCGTTCTTGCCCTCCAGGCCCTCGATGGTCCAGCCCTTGATGGTGTGGGCGAGGATCACCGTCGGCTGCCCCGAGTGCTTGGAGGCGGCCTCGAAGGCGGCGTAGACCTTGCGGTAGTCGTGGCCGCCGCGGGGCAGCTTCTCGATCTGGCGGTCGGTCATGTGCTCGACCATCTTGCGCAGCCGGGCGTCCTGGCCGAAGAAGTGCTCGCGGTTGTAGGCGCCGTCCTCGACGGAGAAGGTCTGGAAGGCGCCGTCGGGGGTGCTGTTCATCGCGTTGACGAGCACGCCGTCGACGTCGCGGGCGAGCAGCTCGTCCCACTCGCGGCCCCAGATGACCTTGATGACGTTCCAGCCGGCGCCGCGGAAGTAGGACTCCAGCTCCTGGATGATCTTGCCGTTGCCCGTGACGGGGCCGTCGAGCTGCTGCAGGTTGCAGTTGATCACCCAGGTGAGGTTGTCGAGCTCCTCGCGGGCGGCCACGCGCAGCGCGCCGAGCGACTCCGGCTCGGCCATCTCGCCGTCGCCCAGGAAGGCGTAGACGTGCTGCTGGGAGGTGTCCTTGATCCCGCGGTGCATCAGGTAGCGGTTGAAGCGCGCCTGGTAGATCGAGTTGATGGCCGTGAGGCCCATCGACACGGTCGGGAACTCCCAGAAGTCCGGCAT
>JBQGFI010000547.1:0-11024 GCA_052040065.1 Marmoricola sp. | reverse complement strand
AGCGGGTGGTGCAGCCCCCCGAGGCGGTCGGCCGCATCGCCGACCCGCTCGGGCCCGACGACTTCACCCACGGCGCCTACCGGGCGGTGTGGGAGGCGATCGTCGCGGCGGGCGGCGTCCGCGCCGCCGACCCGGGTTGGGCCACCCGGCTGCGCGACCAGGTCGACGACGAGCGGCTCAAGTCGCTCGTCGCGCAGCTCGCCGTGGAGCCGCTGCGTCTCTCGGGCGACCCCGGCGCCGCCTACGTCGGGCAGCACGTCCACCGCCTGCGCGAGCTCACCGCGCTCCGCCGCATCGACGACCTGAAGAGCAAGCTGCAGCGCACCAACCCCGTCGAGCACGCCACCGACTACAACCGCATGTTCGGCGAGCTGATCGCCCTGGAGCAGCACCGGCGCGAGCTGCGCGAGAAGGCGCTGGCGAGCCCGTGAGGTCGCGACGCCGTACGCCGCCGCCCGCCGACGTCGTGCGTGCCGCGGCGCTGCCGCGGGGCGAGCGTGTGCTGGCCTCGGCCGCCGGCACCGACGGCAGCTGGCTGCTCGGCACCCGGGCGCGCCTGGTGCTGGTCGACCCCGCGGGCGAGGTGGTCGGCCTCCCCTGGGAGCAGGTCGAGGACGCCGGGTGGGACCAGGAGACCTCCCGGCTGCAGGTGCGCGAGGCCGGCGAGTTCGGGCGGCCGCGCCGTGAGTGGACGCCCACCGTCACCGACGAGGAGCCCCGTGCCTTCCTCCAGCTGCTGCGGGAGCGGGTGACCGCGAGCATCGTGGTGCAGCGGCAGCTGGCGGTGCACGGCAAGCGCGGCGTGGTGGTGGCCTGCCGCCGCAACCCGACGGGGGGACCGCTGCACTGGACCGCGACCTTCGAGCGCGGCGTGGAGCCCGACGACCCGGAGGTGCGCGCCGCGGCGGAGGGTCTGCTCGCCCGGGTCCGTGCCGAGCTGGGCGAGCTGGCCGACACGCCGGCCGACGACCTGCCGCCGATTTCGTGACCCCGGCCGGGCGGTGCTCGAGTCTGCGGGCGCGATCCCCTGTAGCTCAACTGGCAGAGCATTCGGCTGTTAACCGGAGGGTTGTTGGTTCGAGTCCAACCGGGGGAGCCACCGAGGCCCGCCCGACCTGTCACGACAGGTCGGGCGGGCCTTCGTCGTCGGGCCTCTCAGCGCACGTCGTGGCGCTCGGCCCAGAGCGCCGCCTGGGTCCGGTCGGTGACGCCGATCGCCCCGAAGACCGAGGTGAGGTGGGCCTTGACGGTGCTCTCGCTGATCCCCAGCCGCCGCGAGATCTGCTTGTTGGCCAGTCCCGACCGCACCAGGGCGAGCACCTCGCGCTCGCGGTTGGTCAGGGTGCCGGCCGGCGGCCGCGAGACCCCGGGCCGCTGCAGCAGGACCCGGGCCACCTTCGGGTCGAGCGGCGACTCGCCGCGCGCCGCCGCGCGGACGCCGCGCACCAGGGTCTCCGGCTCGACGTCCTTGAGCAGGTAGCCCACGGCGCCCGCCTCCAGCGCAGCGGCGATGTTGTCCTGGTCGGAGAACGACGTCAGCACCACCACCTGCACCGGTGCCCCCGAGTCGACGATCTGCCGCGTCGCCGCCACCCCGTCGACGACCGGCATCTGCAGGTCCATCAGCACCACGTCGACGCCGCCCGAGGCCACCCGCTCGACGGCGGCGGCGCCGTCGGCGACGCTGCCCACCACCTCGAGGTCGGGCTCGTTCGCCAGCAGTCGCTCGAGGCCCCGGCGCACCAGGACGTGGTCGTCGGCCAGCACCACCCGGATCGTCTCGTCGGTGCTCACACCGGTACCTCCATCGCCACCGTGGTCCCGTGTCCCGGCACGCCGTGCACCTGCAGCACGCCCCCGTGGTCCCGGACGAGGTCGTCGAGCAGGCGCAGTCCGAGGTGACCCTCCGGCGGGTCCGTCGTCGCGTCGAAGCCGTGCCCGTCGTCGACGACCTCGAGCCGGACCCGGTCGTCGACCCGCTCGACGCGGATGCGCAGGTGGGCGGGCGAGGCGTGCGCGAGCGCGTTGCGCACCGCCTCGTTGCACACCCGCCAGAGCAGGTGCACCACGTCCTGGCCGACGTCGAGGGTGTCAGGGACGTCGATCTCGCACTCGACGCCGGCGTCGACGGCCGGGGCGACGAGGTCGCCGAGGGCGGAGGCGAGCCCGCCCGAGGTGAGGTCGGGCGGGTAGAGCGTGACGAGCAGCGACCGCAGCGACCTGATGCCTGCCCGCACCTGTCCGGCCAGCCGCCCCACCTCGGCGCCGTCGTCGGGCGGGATCCGGCCGGCGAGGCCCGCGAGCTCGAAGGCGGTGCCGGCGAGGTCCTGGACGACGCCGTCGTGCAGGTCGCGGGCGAGTCGGCGACGCTCCTGGTCCGAGGCGTCCACCGCGGCCTGGAGCAGGCGCTCCCGCTCGTCGGCGGCACGGCCGAGCCGGGAGGCCAGCCAGGCCACCACGGGCAGGCTGAGGAGCAGGAAGAGCAGCAGCACCGCGACCGTGATGGGTCGGAAGCCGGCGCGGATGGTCTCGCTGCTGGCCCGCACGTCCGCGGTCGAGAAGTAGGCCTCGAAGAGCATCGGTCGCCCGTCGCTGCCCCGGATCCGGGTGTAGACCTCCACCAGCTCACCGAGGTCGCGCTCGAAGACGTTCTCGGGCTTGGCGGCGTCGGAGGCCTCGGCCTCCGAGCCGCCCTGGCGCAGTACCTGCAGCTCGCCGTCGTCGAGCGCGTAGCGACGCCCGACCAGGCGCGGCTCGTCGGAGTAGACGATGGTGCCCGCCTCGCTCCAGATCTTGACGCGCAGGATCCGCCCGCCGATGACCCGGCTCCGGATCACCCCGTCGAGCGTCTCGACGCTGGCCGGGTCGCCGCGCAGCAGCTCCTCGGTCATCCGCGGCTCCAGGAAGGACGCCGCGAAGACGGTGAGCGCCTCGGCGTCCCGGGTCGCCTCCTCGCGGGCGGCCCGGGTGCTGAAGCTGCTGGAGACGAGGACGAGCGCGACGACGACGGTGGTCGCGGCCACCGCGAAGTACAGGACCGTCCTCCGCCACGGACTGCGTCGCACCTGGGCTCCTCGTGACCTGGTCTGGCCGTCCTCCGGGGCCGTCCCTGGGGGCCGTCCTCCATCATGGCCCACGACGGCGCGCGCGGTGGGGGAACCGCGCACGCCGCCCTCGCGTCCCGGACCACGGGAGTGCGGCACGGGCCCGAGCGGTGGGGGGCCTCCAGCGGGCACCGCGCCTGCGTCGATCCTGCGCCCCCTCGCCCGGGGGCACCATCGGACGATGGTCGTAGGCGGTGGGTACGACGCTCCTCCGGCGCGCGTGCGCGACCGGGCGCGGCGGCGCGGCCACCGACGCCCGGCCGGCGCCGCTCCGGCAGGTCGTAGGCCGAAGGTCGGATGTTCAACCACCGGTCGCGGATCCCACGCTGGGGCCATGAGCACCGCGGACCTGACGCAGCCCTGGGGAGGGCTGGCGCGGGCCCACCGACCCGTGCTCGCCCTGGCCGCGGTGCTGATCCTGGTCGAGGCGGCGCTGGAGCTGGCCCGGCCCTGGCCGCTGCAGTTCGTGGTGGACCACGTGCTGGGCGGCCGTCCGCTGCCCGCGTGGGCCGACGGCGCCTCGGGACTGTCGGTGACGGCCCTCGCGGCGGCGTCCGCCCTCGCCCTGCTCGTGGTGGTCGCCCTCGGCGCGGTCGCGTCGGCCGCGGCCACGATCCTGGTCGGGCGGGCGGCGGAGGGGATCGGCTGCTCGCTGCGCGACGCGCTGGTCGGCAGCCTGCTCGACCACCCGCCCGCCTTCTTCCGCCGGCGGCGCACGGCCGAGCTCGTGACGCGCGTGCTGGGCGACGTCGAGCGCGTCGAGGACGCCATCGTGGCCTGGTGGGAAGTGGCGGTCCCCGAGGCCGTCGTGCTGCTCGGCACGCTGGGCATGCTGCTGGTGATCGACCCCGGGCTCGCCGGGACGGCGGTGGCCGTGTGCCCGGTGCTGGCGGCGGTCATCGTGCACCGGCGCCGCCTGGTGCGGCGGGCCCAGGAGCAGGCCCGCGAGTGCGAGGGCCAGCTGAGCCAGCGGGCCACCGACCTGCTGCGCAACGTCCGCGTCGTCCAGGCGTTCGGCCAGCAGCGGCACCTGGCCAGGCGCTTCGCCGTGCTCAACGCCGAGACCCGGCGCGCCAACGTCAGGACCCTCACGGTCCAGGCCGGGATGACCCCCCTGGTCGACCTGATCCTCGGGGCCGGGGCCGCCGCGGTGCTGGTCCTGGGCGTGGCGCGGGTCGAGGCCGGGGCGATGACCACCGGCACCCTGCTCGTCGCGCTCACCTACGTCGCGGGGCTCTACGCCCCGCTGCGCTCGCTGACCTCGCTGGCGACGACGCTGGCCCGCGCGCAGGTCAGCCGCGACCGCCTGCAGGAGGTGCTGCTCCCCGCCCCGGTCGAGCCGGTCCCCGCCCCGGTCGTCGAGCCGGTCGTCGAGCCGGCCCCCGACCAGGTGCTCGACCTGGTCCCTCCTCCGGCACCGGCACCGGCACCGGCACCGCCGGCGGACGGCCGGTCTGCCCGGACCGGGGGCGCCGCCCTGGAGTCGGTCCGCTTCGGCTACGGGAGCGGGCCGGTGCTCGACGAGGTCAGCCTGTGCTTCCCGGCCGGCCGCACCACCGCGCTGACCGGGCCCACGGGCGCGGGCAAGAGCACCGTGCTGAGCCTGCTGCTGTGCTTCGAGCGACCGCAGTCGGGCCGGGTGCTGATCGGGGGTCGCGACCTGCGGGAGCGGGACCTCTCCGAGGTGCGTCGCGGCATCGCCTACGTGCCGCAGGAGTCGTGGTTCCTCGACGACACCCTGAGGGCCAACATCCTGCTGGGGGCCCCGGAGGCCTCCGAGCGCGACGTCGCCGAGGCCGCGAGGCTCGCGCTGGTCACGGACTTCGCCCAGCGGCTGCCGCACGGCCTCGACACCGACGTGGGGGAGGGCGGCCTGCTGCTCTCGGGCGGGGAGCGCAAGCGCCTCGCGCTCGCCCGCGCCGTCGTGCGCGGCGCCGACCTGCTGCTGCTCGACGAGCCCACCGCCGGTCTGGACGACCGGGCGGCCGCGGGCGTCCTCGAGGCGCTGAGCGGCTGCGCCGCCGGCCGCACCACGGTCGTCGTGACCCACGACCCGCGCGTGGTGCGCTGGGCCGACGAGATCCGACACCTCCCGGGCCCGGTCGCGAGCCTGCCCCCGCACGTCCTGCCCACCACCCAGGAGAGGAGGTGAGCAGTCATGACCACGACCTGTCACTCCGGCCTGATCCGAGGCGTCGCCACGTCGCACCCGGACCGGACGCTGAGCCGCCGGACGCGCACGCGCGGACGCACGCGCGGCCGGACCCGTACCGGACGCCGCCGCCGCGGGCGCCGCTGACGCGGTGACCGTGCAGCCCTCGGTGGGGGCGGTGCCGCGCCGCCGTGCCGCCCCCACCTCACCTGCAGCTCACCCCCAGACCCCTGCCCATCCCGCCGACCCCCTCCCAGGAGGAGCCGTGACCGTCGACACGGACGCCCCCGGCCTCGCTCCGGCGACCCCGCCCGAGTCCGCCCACGACCCGGCCGTGGGCAGTCCGCTGCTCCCGGGGCTGCTCGCCTGGGAGCTGCTGGGCGGCGGCACCTACTGCGAGACCTGGCTGTGCTGGTCGACCGAGCTGTGGGCCCCGGTCGCGGTCAAGCTGCCCCGCCCCGACTACCTCGACGACGCCGACACGTGGTCGGACCTGAGGTGCGAGGCGCTGAACCACGAGCTGGTCCGGCACCCCGGCTTCCAGCGGCTCTGGTCCAGCGACCTGGAGGGGACCGCGCCCCACCTGGTGCTGGAGTACGTCGAGGGGCCGACCCTGGCGACCCTGGCCGACCGGGGTGCCCTCACGGTGCCGGACGTCGCGCTCGTGGGGATGCAGCTCCTCACCTCGCTGCGGCACCTGCACCGTCGGGGCCTGGTGCACCTCGACGTCAAGCCGTCGAACGTCGTGGTCCGCGACGGTCGGGCGGTCCTCCTCGACCTGGGCATCGCCACCCCCGCCAAGCGCGTCGTCGCCGACTCCGCGGCCCCCGGCACCGTGCCCTACCTGGCCCCCGAGGTGCGGGAGACCGGTGCGGTGTCGACGGCGGCCGACATGTACGCGCTGGGGATGACGCTGCAGGAGCTGCTCAGCCCACGAGCTGCCGACCACGCCGTGGCGCGCCTCGCCGCGCGCCTGACCAGCACCGACCCGGGCGACCGCCCCGAGGCCGAGACGGCCCTGCGGGCCCTGAGCCTCGCGCTCCCCCCGAGCAGCCCGGGGCTGTGGCCGCCGTGGGTCACCTCGGCCCTCGTGGAGCCGCGGCCGCGCTGAGGCCGGCTACTCGCCCCAGCCCAGGGGGAAGACCTCGAAGGGCGCGGCGAGACCCGTGCCGAGGCGCTGCCCGGTCTGGCGGGCCATGCCCTCGAGGAACTCGCGGGCGTCCCAGTCCTGCCACCCCAGCCCGTCGATGTACGCCGCGTGCGCCTCCAGGGAGGCCACGCCGGCCTCGAAGTGGTCGCCGGTGTCGACCGCGTGCGTCGACGCGGGGGAGCCGAAGGCCCAGACCTCGCGCACGCCGCCCCACGGCTCGAGCGCACCGCCGGCCTCGGTCAGCTGCTCGGTGAAGACCCACCGGTTGCCGGCGTCGCGGACGGCGTCGACCACGGCCCTGCCCACCGCCACGTGGTCGGCCTGGTTGAGGTTGCGTCCGCCCCAGGTCTCGCGGAAGTTGCCGGTCACGACGACGTCGGGCCGGTGCCGGCGGACCTGCTCGGCGAGGAGCCGTCGCAGCGGGACGCCGTACTCCAGCACGCCGTCGGGCTGGCGCAGGAAGTCGACGCTGGTCACCCCCACGCGCCGGCACGACTCGACCTGCTCGGCCTCGCGGACGTCGCGGCAGGCGTCGGGGTGCATGCCGTCGATGCCCGCCTCACCGCTGGTGACCAGGGTGTAGCCCACCCACTTGCCCTGCGCCGTCCACCGCGCCACCGCGGCGGCGGCGCCGAACTCCATGTCGTCGGGGTGCGCCACGATGCACAGGGCGCGCTCCCAGTCCTCGCGGAGCGGCTCCAGCGGCTCGGGTCGGTCCATGGCAGCGAACCTAGCCCGCTCAGCGACGCAGCGTGAAGCGGAAGCGGTTGCCCTCGCCCGCGGGGTTGTCCTCGATCCAGATCCGGCCGCCGTGGCGCTGCACGATCCGCCGGCAGGCGGCGAGCCCGATGCCGTGCCCCGTCTCGCGCTCGTCGACGTCGAGACGCTCGAAGAGCCCGAAGACCTGCTCGCGACGCTCGACGGGGATCGTCACGGCGTTGTCGTCGACCGTGACCAGCCAGCCCCGCTCGCCCACGCCGTCGACCTCGACCGCGACGGAGACCGCCGGAGGACGGTGCGGCTGGCGGTACTTCAGCGCGTTCTGCACCAGGTTCTGGATCACCTGGCGCAGCCGCCCGGGGTCGGCCCAGACCACGAGCGCGTCCTCCTGGACCTCGATCATGGCGCCGTGCTCCTGGATCAGCGGGTCGAGGTCGGCGCACACGTCGACGACGAGCTCGGAGAGCGACAGCGGCACCCGCTGCATCGCCCGGTCGGAGCGCGACATCGTCAGCAGGGAGTTGACCAGCTGCGACATCCTGCTCGCGGCCGAGGAGGCGCGACCGACCCAGTCGGCGCCCTGGGGGCCGAGCACCTCGGCGTACTCGGACTCGAGGAGCTGCAGGTAGCCAAGCACGGTCGACAGCGGCGCCTGCAGGTCGTGGCTCACCAGCATCGCGAAGGCCTCGAGGTCGGCGTTGGACTGCTCCAGGCGCGCGGTCTTCTCGGAGAGCTCGGCGTTCATCTGCTCGATCCGGGTGGCCGCGGTCATCTCCTCGGTGAGGTCGGCCACGTGCGAGACCAGGTGCATCGGCTCGCCGGCGGCGTTGCGCACCAGCGCGACGGACAGGTCGGCCCACACCACGTGGCCGTCGCCGTGCAGGTAGCGCTTGCGCAGCCGGTAGCTCGGGATCTGTCCGTGCACGAGCTGGTCGAGGAACTTCAGGTCGGTCTCGAGGTCGTCGGGGTGGGTGATGTCCTGGAAGCTCAGCCGCATCAGCTGCTCGGGGCGGTAGCCGAGGATGGCGCACAGCGCGTCGTTGACCCGGTCGAAGCCGCCGTCGAGCGCGACCAGGGCGATCCCCACCGGGGCGTTGTCGATCGTCAGCCGCCAGCGCTCCTCGGCGGCCTCCAGGCTGGGCACGCGCACAGCGTAGGAGGTGGGACCGCCGCTGTCGCGTCCTGACGGACAACTTCGGTGCGCGGCGGGAGGAGGCCCGGGCCCTCCCTAGACTGTGCGGTCCGACCTCGTCGTGACCCCACGACCCCGTCCCCCGAGAAGGAGCACGCGTGTCCGTCCGGCCGATCCGGCTCTTCGGCGACCCGGTGCTGCGCACCGCGGCGACCCCCGTCGTCGACTTCGACAAGGAGCTGCGCACCCTGGTCGCCGACCTGACCGACACCATGCTCGAGGCGCCCGGCTCGGGGCTGGCAGCGCCTCAGATCGGGGTGGGGCTGCGCGTCTTCACCTGGCACGTCGAGGGCGAGCTGGGTCACCTGGTCAACCCGACGCTGACGCTGGGCGAGGAGACTCAGGACGGCAGCGAGGGCTGCCTGTCCATCCCGGGCTTCAGCATCGACTGCGTGCGGGCCCGGTCGGTGGTCGCCCACGGCTTCGACATGCACGGCGAGCCGCTGCTCGTCGAGGGCAGCGACTTCCTGGCCCGTGCGATCCAGCACGAGACCGACCACCTCGACGGCATCCTCTTCGTCGACCGGCTCGACAAGGAGCGGCGTCGCGAGGCGATGCGCCACATCCGCGAGGCGGACTGGTTCGGTCCCGGCACCCAGGTGAAGGTCTCGCCGCACGCGACCGGCGGTCTCGGCTTCTGATGCGGGTCGTCTTCGCCGGCACCCCCGAGGTGGCGCTGCCCTCGCTGGAGGCCGTCGCGGCCAGCCGCCACGAGCTGGTCGGCGTGCTCACCCGGCCCGACGCGCCGGTCGGTCGCGGCCGCAGGCTCACGCCCTCGCCGGTGGCCGTGCGGACCGAGGAGCTGGGCGTGCCGGTGCTCAAGCCGGAGGGCGCCCGCGCCCCCGGGCTCCGGGAGGAGCTCTCGGCGCTGGCGCCCGACTGCTGCCCGGTCGTGGCGTACGGCGCGCTGCTGCCGGCCCCGCTGCTCGCGGTGCCGCAGCACGGCTGGGTCAACCTCCACTTCTCGCTGCTCCCGGCCTGGCGTGGGGCGGCGCCGGTGCAGCACGCGCTGTGGGCGGGCGACGAGGTCACCGGGGCGACCACCTTCCGCATCGTCGAGCAGCTCGACGCGGGTCCGACCTACGGCGTGATGACGCAGGCCGTGGCGCCCGACGAGACCGCCGGGCGGCTGCTCGAGCGGCTGGCCGTGGGCGGTGCCGAGCTGCTCGTGCGCACGCTCGACGGCATCGAGGACGGGTCGCTGCAGGCCCGCGAGCAGCCCGCCGAGGGCGTCACGCTGGCTCCCAAGATCACCGTCGCGGACGCCGAGGTCGACTGGCGCGAGCCCGCGGTCGCCGTCGACCGCCGGATCCGCGCGTGCACCCCCGCCCCCGGGGCCTGGACGACGGTGGCGGGGGAGCGGCTCAAGCTGGGCCCCGTGCGACCGGTGGGTCGGCCCCGGCTGGAGCCGGGGGCGCTGGAGATCGCCAAGAGCGCGGTCTACGTCGGCACGGGCAGCGGGCCGGTGCAGCTCGGCCAGGTGCGCCCCCACGGCCGCAAGGAGATGGACGCCGCCGCCTGGGCGCGCGGAGCCCGGCTGCCCGACGACGTGAGGCTCGGACGCTGAAGCGCGTCGACGCGCCTCGACGCGCGGCCTACGACGTGCTCGTCGCGGTGCGCGAGCAGGACGCCTACGCCCACCTGCTGCTGCCGCGGCTGCTGCGCGAGCAGGGCCTGAGCGGGCGCGACGCCGCCTTCGCCACCGAGCTGGTCGGCGGCACGCTGCGTGGGCTGGCGGCGTACGACGCGGTGCTCGACCACCTGGCCTCGCGTCCGCCCGACCCCGGGGTGCGCGACGCGCTCCGGCTCGGCTGCCACCAGCTGCTCGCGACCCGGGTGCCCCCGCACGCCGCGGTGAGCGCGACGGTCGAGCTGGTCCGCACCCGGATCGGCCACCGGCCGGCGGGCTTCGTCAACGCGCTGCTCCGGCGGGTCGGCGAGCGCACGCTGGAGGAGTGGCTGGACGCCGTCGACGCCTCCCTGGCCGTGCGCACCTCGCACCCGCAGTGGGTGGTCGACGCGCTCGCCGCCGCCCTCGACCGGCCCGAGGAGCTGGAGGCGCTGCTGGCCGCCGACAACCAGCGGCCGCTGGTCACCCTCGTGGCCCGACCGGGCCTCAGCGAGGTCTCCGAGCTGCCCGGGGAGCCCACCCTCTCGCCGCTCGGCAGGGCTCTCGCCGGCGGTGACCCCGCCGACGTGCCGGCCGTGCGCGAGGGCCGTGCCGGCGTGCAGGACGCCGGCTCCCAGCTCGTCGCGCTGGCCCTGGCCCGGGCCGAGGTCGAGGCCGGTGGCGACGCCCGCTGGCTCGACGTCTGCGCCGGTCCCGGCGGCAAGGCGGCACTGCTCGCCGCGCTGGCGGGGGAGCGCGGCGCGGCCCTGCTGGCCCACGAGCGGCAGCACCACCGCAGCGTGCTGGTGCGCCAGGCGCTGCGCTCGGCGAGGCCGGGCTCGGTGCTGGGCGTCGTCACCGGCGACGGCACCCGCCCCTGCTGGCGGCCGGGCGGCTTCGACCGGGTGCTGGTCGACGCGCCGTGCTCGGGCCTGGGGGCGCTGCGCCGGCGCCCGGAGAGCCGCTGGCGCCGTCGGCCCGAGGACCTCGACGCCCTCGTGCCGCTCCAGCGCGACCTGCTCGACGCCGCGCTCGAGGCCGTGCGCCCCGGCGGCGTGGTCGCCTACGCCACCTGCTCGCCCGTCGTGGCCGAGACC
>JBQGFI010000546.1:0-1915 GCA_052040065.1 Marmoricola sp. | reverse complement strand
CGCAGGTGCAGCTGGCACGACCGGCCGCCCTCGGCGACCCGGCGCAGCAGGGCGCGCAGCGGGAGCCGGTCGGCGACCGAGCCCGTCGACGGGTGCGACGCACGCGGCCCCAGCCCGGCGACCGAGAGCAGGTGGGCCGTCGGGACCAGCCACGCGGCGTCGCCCGCGTCCCGCAGCACCAGCCACTCCTCGCCGCACCGGGTGAGCACCCCCCGGACCTGCAGGTCCCCCGGGAGCAGCAGCGTCAACGGGACGCCGAGGCCGGCGCGGAGGCGGTCGACGAGCGCGACCTGGGCGTACTCCGACTGCGCCAGGTCGGCGACCTGCAGTTCGCGCTCGACGAGGTCGAGCCCGGTGGCCTGCTGCTCGAGGTCGTCGAAGAGCTCCAGCAGCCGGGCCTCCCACGTGGTGCCGGTCATGCGCATCTCCCCCGTCTCTGGTCCGCGCCGTTCCTGGGGCATCCCCGGTGCAGGCGGCTCCCAAACCGATGTGGTGCTGCTGTGGACAGCCGATTGACACCACAGCAATCTGCACGTTGTCTGAGGCAAACGCAAGCAAACGCACGTATCGGAGGTCAGCGCGTGGCTCTCGGCATCGTCGGCTTCGCAGAGCTGCTGGTCACCGGCGCCTCGTGGGTGCTCGCCGCTTCCCTGGCGTGGCTCGCGCTCCTGCTGCTGGCCGCGGTGGTCGAGCAGCTCGCCGCCGGCCGCCTGCACCCCCTGCGCTGGGTCGGCTGCCCCGCGGCCTGGCGTCCCGCGGTGCTGGTCGCGGTCTCGGCCCTGCTGGCACTCCCCGCGGCCCCTGCCTCCGCGGGCCCGGGATGGCTGCCCGCCCCCGAGCGCACCCGCGACGCCCCGACGACCGGCGTCCGCGCAGGCGAGGCAAGGCCGGCGGCGGCACCCGCCGCCGACCACCTCGTCGTCCGCGCCGGCGACTCGCTGTGGTCGCTCGCGCGCGACCTGCTCCCCCGCGCCGACGACGGAGAGCTGCTCGCGCTGGTGACCCGGCTGCACGCCGCCAACCGGGACCTCCTCCGCGCTAACCCCGACCTGATCCACCCCGGGCAGCGGCTGCGCCTGCCCCCCGATCCGACAGGAGCACCCTGATGACGACCCTCCCGATGACCCGCCGGCCCCGGCACCGCGTACCCGGGGCCAGCGTCCAGGGCACGCTCGCCCTCGACCTCGCCCAACCCTGGGAGGCACCCGCGCCCACCCCACCGCACCCGAGCGAGGTCCTTGCCGCGGAGCACGGCAGCCCCGTCGTGGTCGCCCCGCGAGGTCGAGCCGCCGAGGTCGAGGAGGTGGCGCAGCACTTCGCCCAGGCGCTCGTCGAGGTCCTCGGGGGCGAGCGGGGTCCGGGGCAGCTGCTGCGGTGGGCGACGCCCGACGTCTACGCCGTGCTGCAGCAGCGTGCCACGCTGCTCACCCGCACGGTGCCGGCCGACCGACGGGTGCGTCGGCTGCGCTCACGCATCCGCAGCGTCCACGTCGGCCGTCCCCGTCCCGGCGTGCTCGAGCTCGCCGTCCACCTGGTGCGCGGCGAGCGCTCGCACGCTGTCGCCGCCCGCCTCGAGCACCGGCTCGAGCGTCACCGCGGCGAGCTCCGGGCGGCCTGGGTCTGCACCGCCCTCGAGCTCGGCTGACCGGTCAGCCGACGCGGCTGATCTGGCCGGTGGGGCCGCCGGGGGCACCGTGGCACTTCTTGTACTTCTTGCCCGACCCGCAGGGGCACTCGGCGTTGCGGCTCACCCCGGCGTACGCCGGGTCGGCCGGCGCGGCCTCGGAGTGCACCTCGACCTCGCCGTCCTCGGTGGGGGCCGAGTAGGTCAGGTTGGCCGGCTGCTGCGGCTCCCCCAGTCCCTTGGCCCGCAGGTGCGGCGCCTCGCTCGACGGCGCGTCGGCGTCCTCCTCGT
>JBQGFI010000545.1:0-4398 GCA_052040065.1 Marmoricola sp. | reverse complement strand
GCTGGTCGTGGTGATCTGCGTGGGGGTCTGCTTCCGAGGTCGCCGCGCGTGGCCGCTGGCGTTGGTGGCGCTGTCGGCTGTCGCGGCGTACGCCTTCGCGCTGAGCGGCGGTGGTGCCGGTGGCCGGCGGATCGTCGACTCGGTGCAGGGGGGTCTCGGCGACGAGACCCGTGCCGACCTCGTCGGCGACGCGATCGACCTCGGGATGCGCCATCTGCTCGGCGTCGGCTGGGGCGACTTCGGCCGCACGAGCGAGGCTGGGATGGCGATCGCCAACGAGGACGGTGCGGCGTACGCCCACAACGTGCTCGCCGAGGCCTTCTCCGAGGGTGGCGTGCTGGCGCTGCTCGGCGTGGTGGTCCTGGTGGTGCCGGCGCTGCTCCGGCTGCAGCGGGCGAGCCTGACCCCGGCAGGGGCGGCCGCCCTCGGCCTCGCCGTCTACTGGCTGCTCAACGCCATGGTCTCCAGCGACGTGGTGGGCAACCGCTTCCTGTGGTTGGCCCTGGTGGGAGGGCTGGTGACGTCGTGGCCGTCGTCCCTCGCGCGCCCGACGGCGGGCGGCCAGGAGGCCTCAGCGGCCCGGGCGCACGCGTGAGTATCGCGATCAGCGGGTAGGAAAGTACTATTCGGACGGTTTGCGGGATCCAGCGGAACAGGTGACACACCCGTCACTCGCGATATCTTGCGAAGCGGACGTCGTACGGCTCGCGGCGCGCCCGGAACGAGAAGTGACCAGAGCCATCCGACCTCGGGGGTGTGCGTGCAGGGCTTTTTCGCTGGGTTGCAGCTGGTGCGACCGCTGGTCCAGCGACTCTTCGACCTCAGCGCCTGGGTGGTGGGCTACTTCTCGATGGCCTGGCTGCAGGCGGTGGTGGGCTACAGCGCCTACTCCCAGCTCGGTCCGGCACTCGTCACGGGCCTGGTGTGCGGCCTCGTCTTCCTCGCACTCGCCGCGCCGCTCCGCCTCCACCAGGGCCGCTCCCCGGTGGGCTCCTTCGACGACGCGCTCCTCGTCAGCCTGCTGGGTGGCGCCATCTCGCTCGTGGCGCTCGCCGTGAGCGCCTACACCACCGACATCCGGATCTCGGTGGCAGTGACGGGCCCGATGTGTGCCTTCCTGGGGCTGCTCGGTGGTCGGGCGGCCTATCGTCTGGCGCGCGACTACGCGCTCTCGCGGGAGCCCCAGGCCTCGCCGGCCGACCGGACGCCGGTGATCGTCATCGGTGCGGGCAACGCCGCCGCCCAGCTCGTGGGCGACATGGTGCGCAACCCCGACTCGATCTGGAACCCGCTCGCCCTCCTCGACGACGACCCCTACAAGCGGCACCGCCGGCTCAGCGGCGTCCCCGTCGTGGGCTCGACCTCGGAGCTGGAGAGCGCGGCCGAGCGCTTCGGTGCCGCGATCGCGGTGCTGGCGATCCCCAGCGCCTCGGCCGACGTGGTGCGCCGCTTCAACGCACGCGCCGGCGCCGCCGGACTGGAGCTGAAGGTGCTGCCCAGCGTCAACGACCTGGGCAACCCCGAGCACGTGCAGATCGAGGACCTGCGCGACATCGAGGTCTCCGACTTCCTGGGCCGCCAGCCGGTCGAGACCGACGTCTCCGAGATCGCCGACTACCTCACCGGCCGCACGGTCATGGTCACCGGCGCGGGCGGGTCGATCGGCTCCGAGCTGTGCCGCCAGATCGCCCGCTTCGAGCCGGCCGAGCTGATCATGCTCGACCGCGACGAGTCGGCGCTGCACGCGGTGCAGCTGTCGATCGAGGGTCGCGCGCTGCTCGACTCCGACGATCTGGTGCTGGGCGACATCCGTGACGAGCGCTTCGTGCACGAGCTCTTCGAGCGTCGTCGTCCCGACGTGGTCTTCCACGCGGCCGCGCTGAAGCACCTGCCCCTCCTGGAGGCTGCGCCCGGCGAGGCGGTCAAGACCAACATCTGGGGCACCCAGACCGTGCTCAACGCGGCCGTGGCCGCGGGCGTGGAGCGCTTCGTCAACGTCTCGACCGACAAGGCCGCCGAACCGTGCAGCGTGCTCGGCTACTCAAAGCGCGTCGCCGAGGGACTGACCGCGGCGGCCGCGCAGGACTCCCCGGGCCGCTTCATGAGCGTCCGCTTCGGCAACGTGCTCGGCAGCCGGGGCTCGGTGCTGACGGCCTTCACCGCGCAGATCGCCCGCGGCGGCCCCGTCACGGTCACCGACCCGCGGGTCACGCGCTACTTCATGACCATCGGCGAGGCGGTCCAGCTCGTCATTCAGGCCGGTGCCATCGGCAGTGACGGCAAGGTGATGGTGCTCGACATGGGCGAGCCCGTCTCCATCGCCTCGGTCGCCCAGCAGCTCATCGACCTCGGTGGCAAGCCGATCGAGATCGTCTACACCGGGCTGCGGCCGGGCGAGAAGATGCACGAGGACCTCTTCAGCGAGGGCGAGGTCGACGAGCGCCCCCACCACCCGCTCATCTCCCACGTGCCGGTCCCGCCCTTCGCCTCCTCCGACGCGGCGAGGCTGTCGCCGTACGGTCCGCGCCAGGAGGTCGTCGACCTCTTGGTCGAGGCCACCGCGCGGATGACGCTCGACGCGCCGGGCGACGAGGACCGCAAGGTCGCGGGCCGTCGTCGAGACTGACCCCACCACCGCCGCCCGCCCAGGGTGGCGCCGCTGATGCCTGCGCGAGCCGGGATCACCACCGATGCGAGAGGAGGCCGGCGGGTGCACTTCGACGTGCTGCTGTCGCCGCCCGACACCGGACCCCTCGAGGAGGAGTACGTCGTGCGCGCGCTCCGGTCGGGCTGGGTGGCCCCGGCGGGCCCGGACCTCACCGCCTTCGAGGAGGAGGTCGCGGCGCGAGCCGGACGTGCGCACGCGGTGGGGCTCGCCTCGGGCACGGCGGCGCTGCACCTGGCGCTCGTCTCCTGGGGCGGGGGCCCCGGAGACGTGGTCCCGGTCTCGACGCTGACCTTCGCCGCCTCGGTCAACGCGATCCGCTACACCGGCGCGACCCCGTGGTTCGTCGACAGCGAGCCCGAGGCCGGAAACCTGGACCCTGCTCTGCTGGACCGCGCGCTCGTGGACCTGCTCCGGGAGGGACGACGTGTGCCGGCCGTGGTCCCGGTCGACCTGCTCGGCGCGTGCGTCGACCACGACGCCGTCGAGGACGTCGCACGACGTCACGGGGCGCGGGTGCTCTCCGACGCCGCCGAGTCCTTCGGGTCGACGCTCGGGGCCCGTCCGAGCGCGTCCTTCGGGGAGGCGGCGGCGCTCTCCTTCAACGGCAACAAGGTGATGACGACGTCCGGTGGCGGCATGCTCGTCACCGACGACGAGGGGTTGGCCGCCCACGTGCGCAAGCTCTCCACCCAGGCCCGGGAGCCGGTGAGCCACTACGAGCACACCGAGATCGGCTACAACTACCGGTTGTCCAACGTGCTGGCGGCGCTCGGGCGCGCCCAGCTGGTGCGGCTGGAGGAGATGATCGAGCGCCGCCGCGGCTGGCGGCGTCTCTACGCCTCGCTGGTCGCCGACGTGCCGGGCGTGCGCGTGCTGGGTGACCCGCGAGCGCGGGAGGACAACGCCTGGCTCACGGCTCTCGTCATCGACCCCGACGTGGCCCCGTGGTCGGCGTCGCAGCTGCAGCAGCACTTCGCCGAAGCGGCCATCGAGACGCGTCCGCTGTGGAAGCCGATGCACCTGCAGCCGGTCTTCGCCGAGCACGGCGGCACGCTCAACGGGACGGCCGACCGGCTCTTCGCCCAGGGGCTGACGCTGCCCTCGGGCTCGGGCATGACCCCGGAGCAGTTCGACCGGGTGGCCGCCGTGCTCACCAGTGCGGGGGTGAGCGGTGCGCGGCCGTAGCTACGACCCGCTCAAGCGGCTCACCGACGTGCTGGCGGCGGGGGTTCTGCTCGTGCTCACGCTGCCGCTCCAGGCTGTGATCGGCGTGCTCGTGCGCCGCCGGCTCGGCTCGCCGGTGCTCTTCCGGCAGCCCCGGCCGGGCAAGGACGGCCGCGTCTTCGAGCTGGTGAAGTTCCGCTCGATGCTGCCCGTCGACCGCGACGCCGGGGTGGTCACCGACGAGCAGCGCCTGACGCCCTTCGGGGCCCGGCTGCGCTCGACCAGCCTCGACGAGCTGCCGACGCTGTGGAACGTGCTGCGCGGCGACATGAGCCTGGTCGGCCCTCGTCCCCTGCTCGTGCAGTACCTCGAGCGCTACTCGCCCGAGCAGCGCCGCCGCCACGAGGTCCGCCCCGGGATGACCGGCCTGGCCCAGGTCCGTGGCCGCAACGAGGTGGAGTGGGAGGAGCGCTTCCGGCTCGACGTCGAGTACGTCGACCACCGCTCACCCCTCCTCGACCTCAAGATCATGCTCGCCACGCTCGGCACCGTGCTCGGACGCCGCG
>JBQGFI010000544.1:0-4247 GCA_052040065.1 Marmoricola sp. | reverse complement strand
GGCGGTGGCGCCGCCCCCGCTCGACGACGCCCAGCGCGCGGTGGTCGACCACGAGGGCGGTCCGCTGCTGGTGCTGGCGGGTCCCGGCACCGGCAAGACGACCACCATGGTCGAGGCCATCGTCGACCGCATCGAGCGTCGGGGTGCCGACCCCTCCTCGGTGCTCGCCCTGACCTTCAGCCGCAAGGCCGCCGAGCAGCTGCGCGACCGGGTCACCGCGCGCCTGGGCCGCACCACGGCCACCACGATGTGCGCGACCTTCCACTCCTTCGCCTACGGCCTGATCCGGCGCTACTCCCCGCCCGACCTCTACGCCGGCACCCTGCGCCTGCTCAGCGCCCCCGAGCAGGACGTCGTGCTGCGCGAGCTGCTCGCCGAGAGCCCCGAGTCGGTCACCTGGCCCGAGGCGCTGCGCCGGGCCAGCCAGACCCGCGGCTTCGCCCACGAGGTGGGGGCGGTGCTCGGACGGGCGCGCGAGAAGGGCCTCGACGGCGACGCGCTGCGGGCGCTGGGCGCCGACCACGACCTCCCCGAGCTGGTGGCCGCCGGCCGCTTCCTCGAGCAGTACCTCACGATCCTCGACGACCTCGGCGCCACCGACTACGCCGACCAGATCCGACGGGCGACGCTCGAGGCGCAGGTGCACCGCGACGAGCTGCGCCGCGAGGTCCGCCACGTCTTCGTCGACGAGTACCAGGACACCGACCCCGGTCAGGTGGCGCTGCTGCAGGCCCTGGCCGGCGACGGTCGCGACCTGGTGGTGGTGGGCGACCCGCACCAGTCGATCTACGGCTTCCGCGGCGCCGACGTGCGCGGGATCCTCGACTTCCCGAGCGAGTTCCCGCGCGCCGACGGTGCCCGGGCGCCCGTGGTGGCGCTCGGCACCACGCGGCGCTTCGGCCCCCGGCTGCTCGCCGGCACCCAGCGGGTCGCGCAGCGGCTGCCGCTGCCCGGGGCGCTCCCGCCCGCGGCGCGCGAGGCCTTCACCGCCCCTCGCGCCGAGGCCGCCGACCCGGGCCGCATCGACGTGGTCACCTTCGACACCGAGCGCGCCGAGGCCGAGCACGTGGCCGACCTGCTGCGTCGCGCCCACCTCGAGGACGGCGTGGGGTGGCACGAGATGGCGGTGCTGGTGCGCTCGGGCCGGGGCTCGATCCCCGGGCTGCGCCGCTCGCTGGGCGCGGCCGGGGTGCCCGTGGAGGTCGCCGGCGACGACATCCCGCTGGTGCGCGACCCCTCGGTGGCGCCGCTGCTCGACGCGCTCCGGGCGGTGCTCCACCTCGACAACGACGACCCCCACGACGCCGGCTTCCTCGACCACGGCCGGGTGGAGTCGCTGCTCACCGGGCCGCTGGGCGGTCTCGACGCCGGCGAGGTCCGCACCGTCTCGCGGGTGCTGCGCGAGCGGGAGCGGCGGCTGCTCGACGCCGCCGTCGACGGGACCGGCGAGGAGCCGCTGCACCCGCCCCGCTCCTCCCGCGAGCTGCTGCGCCTGGGGCTGCTGCGGCCGGGCTTCCTCGACGGCCTCGAGGGTCCCGAGGTGTCCCGGCTGCGCGCGCTCCACCGGCTGCTGGCGACCACGCGCGCCCAGGTCGACGCCCGCGGCACGGCCGAGGACGCGCTCTGGACGCTGTGGACCGGCACCGGCTGGCCCGACCGGCTGCGTCGCGGCGTCGACCTGGGCGGTGGTGCCGCCCGGCGTGCCCACCGCGACCTCGACTCGGTGGTCGCGCTCTTCGCCGCGGCGTCGCGGGCCGAGGAGCAGCGCGACCACCAGGGCGTGAGCAGCTTCCTGGCCTCGCTCAGCGCGCAGGAGCTGCCCGCCGACACCCTCGCCGAGCAGGGGGTGCGCGGTCCCGCCGTGCGCCTGCTCACCGCCCACCGGTCCAAGGGCCTGGAGTGGCGGCTGGTGGTCGTCGCCCACGTGCAGGCCGAGGGGTGGCCCGACCTCCGTCGGCGGTCCTCGCTGCTGCAGCCCGACCGGATCGGACGCGGCGAGCTGGTGCCGCCGCCCACCAGTCGTGAGCTGCTGGTGGAGGAGCGACGGCTCTTCTACGTCGCCTGCACCCGTGCCCGGCAGCGGCTCGTCGTCACCGCGGTCGCCTCGCCCGACGACGACGGCGAGCAGCCCAGCCGCTTCCTCGACGAGCTCGGCCTCGACGTCCGCCGGCAGGTCGGTCGCCCCGTGCGACCGATGTCGCTCGCCGGCCTGGTGGCCGAGCTGCGCCGCACCGTCACCGACCCGGCCACCGACCCCGAGATGCGCGACGCGGCCGCCGCCCGGCTGGCGCGGCTGGCGCGCGAGGAGACGGGTGGTCGTGCGCTGGTGCCGCAGGCCGACCCCGCCACGTGGTGGGGCACCCGGGCGCTGAGCCGCAGCGAGCGGCCGGTGCGCGACCCCGACCAGCCCGTGCCGGTGTCGGCCACCGTGCTGGAGGCGATGGCGGTCTGCCCGCTGCGGTGGTTCTGGGAGCGCGAGGCGGGTGGCGTCGACCGGGTGCACCAGTCGGCCAACCTCGGCCAGCTCGTCCACGCCCTCGCCGAGCGGGTGGCGACGGGCGAGCTCAGCGACGACCCCGACGACCTCGACACGCTGATGGAGCACGTCGACGCCGTGTGGGGTCGGCTCGCCTTCCGCACGCCCTGGTCCTCGGCCCGGGAGCGCGAGCGGGTGCGCGCCGCGCTCGCGAGGTTCCTGCGGTGGCACCGCGCCAACCCGCGCCGGTTGCTCGCGACCGAGGCGCGCCTGGTCGCCGACGTCGAGCTCGACGACGGCACCCCCGTGCGCCTCGCGGGCTTCGCCGACCGCGTCGAGGTCGACGCCGACGGCGCCGTGGTCGTCGTCGACCTCAAGTCCGCCCGCACCCCGCCCTCGACCAAGTCGGTCGAGCGCCACCGCCAGCTCGCGCTCTACCAGTACGCCGTCGACCGCGGCGGCGTCGACGAGGTGCTCGGTGCGGCGGGCCGCAGCGGCGGCGCCGAGCTGGTGCAGCTCGGTCGCGCCGACGACTCCACCGAGGCGCTGGTGCAGCCGCAGTCCGCGCACGACGACGCCACCCCCCAGCGCGCGGTGCTGCGCGAGGAGCTCGGCCGGGCCGCCGCGCAGCTGCGCCAGGAGGTCTTCCCCGCCTCGCCCGGCGAGCACTGCCGCGACTGCGCCTACGCCTCGGTCTGCCCGGCCAGGAGCGCGGGCTCGGTGGTGTCGCTGTGAGCGGCCCCGAGGCGGGCGTCGTCACCGCCGCCCTGCGCCCGATCGCGTCACCGGCCGACCTGCGCGCGGTGATGCAGGAGGACTACGAGGTCAGCCCCCAGCAGTGGCGGGCGATCTCGGCACCCCTCGCGCCCGCGGTGGTCGTCGCCGGCGCGGGCTCGGGCAAGACCACCCTGATGGCGGCACGCGTGGTCTACCTCGTCGTGACCGGCCAGGTGCGTCCCGACGAGGTGCTCGGGCTCACCTTCACCACCAAGGCGGCCAGCGAGCTGCGCCAGCGGATCCGTGCGGCCCTCGTGACGGCCGGGGTGCTCGACGACTCCGTCCGCACCACGCCCGCGGGGGAGGACCCCGAGGACACCCTCGAGCCGACCGTCGTCACCTACAACGCCTACGCCGCCCAGCTGCTCGACCAGCACGGGCTGCGCATCGGCCACGAGCCCGACACCCGCGTCATCACCGACGCCTCGCGCTACCAGCTCGGTGCGCGCGCGGTGGAGCGCTATCGCGGAGACGTGCACCAGCTCTCCGACCACCCGCCGACGGTGATCCAGAACCTGCTGGCCCTCGACTCGGCGATGACCGAGCACCTGGTCACCCCCGAGCAGGTCCTCGAGCACGACGCCGCCGAGCGGGTCCGCTTCGAGGCGGCGCTGGCGGCCGAGGTGGCCGGCAAGGACCGCACGACCTACCGCGAGCCCCCGGCGAAGGCGATCTCCGCGATCGACCGCCGCCGCGACCTGATGGGGCTGGTGCGCGCCTACCGCCGGCTCAAGGCCGACCTGGGGCTGATGGACTTCGCCGACCAGATCGCCCTCGGCGCCCGCCTGGCCGCCGAGCAGCCCGAGGTGGGCGAGCTCGAGCGCGCCACCCACCGCGTGGTGCTGCTCGACGAGTACCAGGACCCCTCCGTGGCCCAGGCGCTGATGCTCGCCCGGCTCTACTCCGGCCCGGCGCCGGGCCGCGGGCTGGGCCACCCCGTCACCGCCGTCGGCGACCCCAACCAGGCGATCTACGGCTGGCGCGGCGCCTCGGT
>JBQGFI010000543.1:0-21383 GCA_052040065.1 Marmoricola sp. | reverse complement strand
GGCGTCGGGGAGGGTGACGCCGAGGGCCTCGGCCTGGGGCACCGACATGTCGACGAACTTCTGGCGCAGCTCGTCGTTGGTGTCGCGCTTGATGCCCCAGGCCATCGACTGCGCGGTGTTGGGGGAGTCGGCGTCGGGTGGCCCGAACATCATCAGCGCCGGCCACCAGAAGCGGTCGACCGACTCCTGCACCATGGCGCGCTGCTCGTCGGTGCCGCGCATCATCGTCGCCAGCAGCTCGTAGCCCTGGCGCTGGTGGAAGGACTCCTCCTTGCAGATCCGGACCATCGCCCGGCCGTAGGGGCCGTAGGAGGTGCGGCACAGGGGCACCTGGTTGCAGATGGCGGCGCCGTCGACCAGCCACCCGATCGTGCCCACGTCGGCGTAGGACAGCGTGGGGTAGTTGAAGATGGAGGAGTACTTCTGCCGGCCCTCCAGCAGCCGCGAGGTGAGCTCGGCCCGCGAGACGCCGAGCGTCTCGGCGGCGGAGTAGAGGTAGAGCCCGTGGCCGGCCTCGTCCTGGACCTTCGCCAGCAGGATCGCCTTGCGCCGGAGCGAGGGCGCTCGCGAGATCCAGTTGCCCTCGGGCTGCATGCCGATGATCTCGGAGTGCGCGTGCTGGGCGATCTGGCGCACCAGCGTGGCGCGGTAGCGCTCGGGCATCCAGTCGCGCGGCTCGATGCGGTCGTGGCGCTCGAGGGTGCGCTCGAAGGCCGCGAGCAGGACGCCCTCGTCGGCCTCGGCGCGGTCGGTGGTGGATGACATCGAACCTCCCGGTGCCGGCGGGCACGTGACTCACAGATTTACAGACCGATCGGTCAGGAACGAGTCTGGCACGCGCGACGGCCTCGTGCAACGAGTCGGGAACCGCGAGGGCGGTGCCGGGGGGACGCGCAGGACCGCGTCAGCGCAGGCAGGCCTCGGCGATCGCCGTCACGTGGCGCAGGTCGGTGCCGCAGCAGCCGCCGACCAGCGCGACCGCCGGCAGCACCTCGAGCAGGTCGCGGTAGCGGCGGCCGAGGTCGGCCGGGTCGCCCGCGTCGAGCTCCTCGGCGGCGTCGAGCTCGGCGTGGCTCATGGTGGAGGCGTTGGCACGCAGCCCGACGACCCGGTCCAGCCAGGGACCGGAACTGAGGGCGCCGTCGAGGTGGGTGGGGTGCGCGCAGTTGACCAGGTAGCCGACCGGCGCGGCCCCGGTCTCGGTCTCGACGAGCTCGACCGCGTCGCGCAGCGCGGTGCCGTTGGGCAGCCGGCCGTCGGTCTCGACGGTGAAGGAGACCAAGGCGGGCAGCCCGGCCTCGGTGGCGGCGCGGACGAAGCCGACCGCCTCCGCCGGGTAGGTGAGCGTGAGGGCCGAGGCGTGGTCGACCCCGCCGGCGGCGAGCGCCCGCAGCTGGGGGAGGTGGTAGGCCGCCGCGGCCTCGGGGGTCATCTCCGTGCCGCTGACGTAGCCGTCGCCCCGCGGCCCCACGACCCCGTTGACCCGACCGCCGGGCACCTCGTCGGCGAGGCCGCGGGCGAAGCGCGCGGCCTCCAGGACCACCTCCGCCAGCGCCGCCCCGTCGTAGCCCAGCTGCGCGGCCCAGTCGGCGTTGGCGCGCCAGGTCGGGGTGTCGACGTCGAAGCCGACGCCGTGGTCGCGCGCGAGGTCGAGGTACGGCTGCCAGTACTCCTCGAGCACCGTCCGACCGGCGTCGTCCTCGAGGAGGGGGAACGCGGCGAAGAGCGGGAGCTCCAGGCCACGCTCGAAGATCAGCGTGGTCTCGAGCCCGCCGTCGGTCAGCCTGATCCCGGCCACGTCCCGACGGTAGGACCGGTGACGACCCGCGTCGAGACCGCGGGGGAGACCGGTCTGCTCCAGCTGGGGGGACGGTTGGCCCGGTCCTGCCTAGGCGAGCGGCGGTGGCGCGACGGCGGTCCGCCGACCCTGGCGCAGCTGCGCCGCACCGAGGAGGACGAGGAGCAGTCCCGAGACCAGGAGCGCCACGCGGGGGCCGCCCGTGTCGGGCAGGGTCGTGGTGCCGGCAGGGATGCCGGCCGTCGTGCCGGTGGGCGTCTCGGCGGCGCCGCCGACGACGACGGCCGGGGCGGCCTCGCTGGTCGCGTCGGTGCCCCCGGCGTCGACGTCCCCGGGCGCCGCCGCGGGCGGCGTGCCTGCGTCGTCCCCCTCGCTCGGCGGCGGCACGGTGTCACCGTCCGAGGGCGGGGCCGCCCGGAGCGTCGGCAGCGTGAGGCTCTGCAGCGGGAGCGGCTCACCCGTCCCGCCGCCGCCGGTGGTGTCGAGGCGCACGGTGGCGGGGGCGTTGTTGCCGCGGTAGTTCGGGGACGCGCCGGCCACCAGCAGCCGCACCCGGTGACCCTCCTCGAAGCGGTGCACGAAGGCGGGCATCGTCACCGTGGCCGGCCGGGTGACGTCGGGCAGCCGCACCGGGGCCGCGAGGTTGCGCACCACCGTCGCCGTGCCGTCGGGCGCGACGTCGACGACCTTGAGGTAGAGCACCAGCCGGCCGGCGTCCTGGCCCTGCGTCGCGGTCACGGTCGGGGCCTGCACCTGCAGCCGCACCTGCGGCGACCCGACCACGTCGAGGGGTCGGGTCAGCGGGTCGGTGTCGTAGCGCGCGAAGGTGCCGGGTGCCTCCCGCGCCGGCTCGAGCGCCTCGGGCTGCTCGAAGGCAGAGCCGATCACGTCGAGGTCCTCGCCGTCGGACGCCGGACCCGGCGGGACGAGGAAGCGCTCCGAGCCGGCCCTGACATCGGCGCGGTCGGTCACGAGCGCGCCGCCCGCCAGCGAGGCCCGGGGCGAGCTGGAGAGGTGGAAGGTCGAGGTGGTGCCGACCGGGTAGGAGGGGGCGCCCCGGTAGGCGGGCGCGGCGTTGCCGGAGTAGTCGACCCAGTCGCGGAAGTAGGAGAACTCCGGTCCGGTCGAGACCTCGGTGCGGCCCTTGAGGTGGTGCTCGAACCAGTCGTGGATCCGCTTCGTCACGTGCTGGGTCGCGGGGTCCGGAGCGTCGAAGTCGATCTCGCCCTCGGCGGGCGCCCCGGAGTGGCCGTACTCCGTCCAGCTCATCTTCACCGGCGTGCCCTGGGCCTTCAGCGCCTGGTAGGTCGCCACGGCCTCGTTGAGGTTGAAGAGCGTGTCGGCCTGGCCCTGCAGTATCAGCGTCGGCACCCTCACCTGGTCCTGGTAGCTCGCCACCGACGCCCGGCGCAGCCGGGCCACGCTGGCGGGGTCGAGGGTGCCCGTGGTGGCGCCGAGCACGAGCGCGGGGCACACGAAGGAGGCGAAGTTGGGGCAGGCCGAGCTGAGCGGGTCGGGCCGCTGGTTGGCGACGTCGCCGGTCAGGCCGAGCGCGGAGAAGCCGAGCGCCCAGTTGGTCTTCACCGAGCCGGGCGTCCGCGTGCTGACCCCCGCCTCCTCCTGCCCCGGCAGCGCCACCTGGTCGGTGTTGTTGGGTGCCAGCGAGTAGCTCAGGTCGTTCCAGGTGATCAGCGGGACGATGGTGTCGAGCTTCGCAGTGACCGACGCGGCGGCGTACTGCACCTGGCCGCCGTAGGAGCCCCCGACCATGCCGACGCGCGGGTCGCCGGGCCCGTCGAGGAGCACCGTGTCGAGTGCCGGGGCCGCACGGGTGTGGCCGGCGTCCTCGAAGGCGATTCCGCCCTCGCCGCCGAGGAAGTCGATCAGCCGGGCCGCGGCCTGACCGTCGTACGCCGGGTCGTCGAGGGTGATCTCGCAGCCCGACCCGCCGAAGCCGAGACCGGAGTAGCTGAGCACGACGTAGCCGTCGGAGGCGAAGAGGCGGGCGAGCCCGGCCTGGTCGTCCTTGCTGCCGCCGAAGCCGTTGGTGGTCAGCACCGCGGGAGCCCGCTCCTGCTCCGAGGCCGTGGCGGGCTCGTAGAGGTCGCCCACGACGTCGCAGCTGCGACGGTCGTCCTCCGGGCCCACCGTCACCTCGAAGTGCAGCGTGGTCACCGTGTACGCCGCGTCGGCACCCGCCGCGGCACCGCCGTGGGTGGCGGCGAGGCCGGCGGTCACAGCGACCACGGAGGTGAGGGCGAGGGCGGCGGTACGGCGCACGGTGGGCTTCCCTTCGAGGACGACCTCCGGACCAACGAGGGTTGCCGCCCCCAGGTCACGTCACAGGTCACGTCACGGGTCACGTCACGGGTCACGTCCGGGGACCCGGCGGCCGGGTACTGCCCCACCCATGCGCCTCTTCTTCACCGGTGGCAGCGGCAAGGCGGGTCGGCACGTCGCGCCGTACCTCGCCGCCCAGGGCCACCAGGTCACCAACGCCGACCTCGTCCCGCTCGACCACCCCGACGTCACCGACCTGCGGGTCGACCTGACCGACGCCGGGCAGGTCTACTCGGCCCTGGCCGGCCTCGCGACGATGGAGGAGCTCGAGCTCGACCGGCAGCCGTCGTACGACGCGGTGGTGCACTTCGCCGCCGTGCCGGCGATCCTCAAGACCCCCGACGTCACGACGTACGCCACCAACGTGCTCTCGACCTTCCACGTGCTCGAGGCGGCCACCCGGCTCGGGATCCGCAAGGTCGTCTTCGCCTCCTCGGAGACGACCTACGGCGTCTGCTTCGCCCAGGGGGAGCGACGCCCGCTCTACGTGCCCGTCGACGAGGAGCACCCGACCGTGCCCGAGGACTCCTACGCGACGTCGAAGGTCGCCAACGAGGTGACCGCGCGGTCGGTGCAGCGGCGCACCGGCGCCGACGTCTACGGCCTGCGGATCAACAACGTCATCGAGCCGCACGAGTACGCCGAGATGTTCCCGCCCTTCCTCGACGACCCGTCGCTGCGGCGGCGCAACATCTTCGCCTACATCGACGTGCGCGACCTCGGCCAGATGGTGCAGCGCTGCCTCGAGACCGACGGCCTCGGCTACGAGGTCTTCAACGTCGCGAACGCCGACATGTCGGTGGCCGCGACCACCGACGAGGTGCTCGCCCGCTTCTACGACGGCGTCGAGCAGCGTCGCGCGATGGGGCGCGACGAGACCTTCTACTCCATCGACAAGGCCCGCGAGCTGGTCGGCTTCGCCCCGGAGCACTCCTGGCGCGACGTGCTCGACGACCCCCGGCGCTGAGCCCGGGCCCGCGGGGCCGGACCGGACCGGGGCGCCCGTCCACTCATGGGGGGTTGAGGGGAGGGGGGCGCCCCGGTCGGCTCCCGAGACCGGCGGGCCGTCACGTCACGGCCGGGTGCGGAAGCCGATCGTCGTCGCGCCGAGCGGGTTGCCGAAGGCGTCCCGGATCGCGGTGGCCCCGCCCGTGAGCACGAGCCGGTGCAGCGTGTTGGCGGCCAGCGTCGGCGTGGGGTTGATCGTGATCCGGGTCCCGGCGGCGTTGACCGTCAGGTCCGCGGGCACCGTGGCGCCCGTCGCGACGTTGCGCAGCACCACGGAGGTGGCGCTGACCCCCACCACGCGCTCGCTGGTCGTGACCACGAGGTTGGCGGTCCGCGAGACGTTGGTCGCGCCGTCCGCCGGGGTCGACGACGTCACGACCGGTGGCGTGGTGTCGGAGGTCGCGGTGAAGTTGACGACCGTCGTCGGGAGCCGGACCCCCGCGGCGTCGCGGATCCCGTTGGCGCCGGTGCCGAGGAAGGTCAGCGTGTACGACGCGCCCGGCACCAGGTTGGCGTTGGGGTTGACCGTGACCGTGCGGCTGGCGGCGTCGTAGGTGACCACGCGTCCCACCAGTGCCCCCGTCGCGTTGTTGCGCAGCTGCACCGCGTTGGTCCAGTTCGGGCTCGTCACCGCGCGGGTGAAGCGTCCGAGCTGGTCGGCGGCCACCGGGACGTCGACGGCATTGTTGACCGGGGTGGTCGACAACAGCCGGGGGAAGGCCGTGTCGGGCGTGACGGGAGTGGACTCCGCCGAGGGGTCGCTGGCCCCCGCCGGGTTCACCGCCACCACCCGGAAGGTGTAGGCGACGTCGTTGAGGAGTCCCGTCACGACCGTGCTCGTGGCGTTGCCGGGCAGGCCGGAGACGGTGCTCTCGACTGCACCGCCGCGGAGCACCTGGACCCGGTGCTCGGTCGTCGGCTGGGCGCCGTTGGCGGGCCCGGCCGTCCAGCGGACGGTCGCCGAGCGATCGCCGGCCGACGCGGTGCCGATGACCGGGGCGGACGGACGGGTGACGGCGTCGATCGTCTGGTCGGAGAAGCGCAGCAGCTCGACGTTGCGCAGCCGGTCGGTGCCGTCGGTGCCGACGTTGTCGGTCACGGTCAGGAACCCGCCGCTGGAGGTGATCGTGTAGTTCGCCCGCGGGCCGGTGAAGACCGCGGTGTCACGGTCGGTGCTCGCCGGGGTGCTGAGGATCTCCCGGACGATCACGATGTCGCCCGGGTCGACCGTGCCGGCGAAGACGGCCTGCTGCAGGGTGGTCGCGCTCCCGGCGAGGTAGGGCTTGCGCATGCCGTCGGCCGAGCCGATCTCGGTGCTCGGGTCCGCCGGGTTGGTGCGCACGCTGAGGCGGGCGTTGAGCCACGCGTCGCCGTCGACGAGGTCGTCACCGCCGCGACCCTCGATCAGGTCGCTGCCGGTGCCGCCGAGCAGGATGTTGCCGCCGTCGTACGACGTGGTGCCGGGAGGCAGCACCCCGGCCAGGCCGGCGACCCGGGCGATGCCCTCGGCCGTCAGCTCGTGGTCGGTGCCGATGTCGTCGGCCGTCCGGTCGTCGCCGCGCAGCACGTCGTCGAACTTCCAGCCCGAAAGTGACTCGACCAGGTCGAAGCGGTCGCGGTTGGTCTCCACGCCCGGGGGGAGCAGCCCGGTGAAGTCCATGTCGGAGTCAGCAGGCAGCGGGTCGTCCTTGTGCGTGACGAAGTCGAAGCCCAGCATGCCCTCGCTCCGCTGGATGCCGGGGCCGGCCATCATCACGTCGTCACCGCCCTCGGCGTCGTAGTCCTGCTCGCCGCCGTCGCCGTTGAGGACGTCGTGGCCGGGCTCGTTGGGGTCGTCCTGGAAGGGGGCGCCGTTGTCTCCCTGCAGCAGGCTGAAGGGACCCTTGCCGTCCTCGATCCAGTCGTCGCCGTCGTCGCCGAAGACCGTGTCCTCGGCCTCGCCGGCGTAGACGAAGTCGTCACCGGCTCCGGCGAAGGTCTCGGTGATGTCGTTGCCGCCCACCACGAAGTCCTTGCCGCGGCCGCCCTGGTTGAGGTCGCCGCCGAAGCCCTGGCCCGAGGAGAGCGCGTCGTCGCCGTCACCGCCCTTGAGGACGTCGTCGCCGGCCAGGTCGACCAGGATGTCGTCCCCGAGACCCCCGACGTGGTGGTCGTTGCCGTCGCCGCCCTGCATCCAGTCGTCACCGTCGTTGCCGCGGATGGTGTCGTCGCCCTCGCTGGCCCACACCCGGTCGGCGCCGGCGGTGCCGTTGAAGACCACGTGCTCGCCCCCGCCGAACCGGAGGGTGCCGTCGGGCATCCGCGTGAGCAGGCGGCTCTCGTTCCACGCCGTGCCCGGGTCGTCGGGCACCGCGCCGCTGGTGCCGAGCCGGTCGACCTCGAAGACGAAGTCGGGCCGCGAGAAGCCGTCGGCGGGCAGGCTGGTGACGTCGGTGTTGCGCATCACCAGCTCGGCGAAGGAGTTGCCCTCCAGCTGGGTCAGCAGGTTCAGTCCCGCGGTGCGGGAGAGGTAGTAGAAGCGGTCGCCGTCCTGCAGGTCCTCGAGCTGGGTCTCGAAGACGTAGTTGAAGGTGGCGCCCAGCATGCCGCCGAAGACCATCGGCTTCTCGGCGAGCCCGCCGACCCACAGGTCGATGTCGTCCACGCCGGTGGTGGTGCGTCCGCCGTCGTTGGCGTAGGGCCCGACACCGTTGACGAAGTCGTAGGCGTCCTGGATCTGCTCGTTGCGCTCGACCTCCTCGGGGGTCTCGGGGAGCGGCAGCTGCGGGGTGGCGGCCAGCTCGAGCAGCTCCTCGGCGGCGGCGCGGCGGGCGGCGAGGCCGTCGGCGGTGCGCACGCTCTCGTGGGTGCCGTACGCAGCGATGAAGTTGGGCAGCGACTCGGCGTGACGCAGCGAGAAGCGCAGGTCGGCCCAGCTCTCGTAGGGGGTGAGCGCCGAGTTGGCCGTCTCGTCGTAGAAGGCGCGGCGTGCCTCGTTGAGCCGCGGGACGCCGGCATCGCGGCCGCGGGCGAGGTTGATGGTCGCGAGGTCGAGCGGCAGCCCGAGCAGGTTGTTGCGGAGGGCCTCGACGACGAACTCGTCGATCTCCTCACCCACCTGCCGGGTCATGCCGCGCACGACCGCGCCGGCCGCCTGGTCGGGGGTGAGCTCCCCGGCAGGCCCGCCGTCGGTGAAGGAGGGTGGGTTGAGGAAGGCGTCGATGAGGCCCACGTCGTTCCTCGAGCCGTCGGCGTTGGTGCGCGCCACGGTCTCGGTGAGCATCGAGTGGCCGAACCGGTAGACCGAGTGGGCGAACTCGGCCCGGATGGCGGGGTCGATGGTGGTGCGGTAGCCGGTGCCGCCCTCGCCGAAGACGTTGACCATCGGCTGGATCTTGCGGGCGAACTCCTCGAAGACCAGGTGCTGGTACTCCATCTCGGTCACGAAGCGGGCGGCCTGGAAGAGCCGCTGGCCGTAGTCCCAGCCCGCCGGTCCGGCCGTGCTGTGCCAGGCGGCGATGTTCTCGGGGGTCTCCAGCGTGGCGATCAGGTCGTCGATCTCGGAGACGAGCCGGTTGTGCTCGGAGTGGAAGACGTGGTGCACCGAGGTCAGGCCGATGTTCTCGTTGGCACGGCCGTCGCCGGCGACGAAGTGCGCGCCGAGCATCTCGTCGTCGTAGGTCGTCGGGTCGTGGTCGTCGGTGGTGCCGGCGTCGGTGTCGGGGTCGAGCGGCTCGACCGGTCCCGGACCGTCGGCGGGGTTGCGGTCGCCGGTCGGCGCCGCGTGGTGCGCGATGTCGTCGAGGAAGGCGTGACCGGTGCGCACCACGTCGTCGGGCAGCGGCGTGCCCTCGGCCTCGGTCGAGACCAGGCCGGACTCCGTGACCAGCTGGGGCCGCCCGTCGGCGGAGAGCGTGAGGTTGCCGTAGGGGTCCGTGGCCAGCATCGGCACGTTGCTCACGTCGGTGTCCTCCAGCACCACGCCGAGCTTGTCGAGCGCCTGGGCCTTGATGTCGGTCCACGACGCCAGGCCCTCGCCGTCGGCGCCGCCGAGCAGCCGGCCGCTGGCGACGGGCGCCCCGCTGGTCGAGGTCGTGTACTCGCGCAGGAAGGCCTGGTGGGCGGGGTGGGAGGTGTAGGTCTGGTTCTGGTCCACCACCGAGGTGGTGGTGTTGGCGTGCTCCTGGATGTTGTCGGCGGTCTCGTCGACGGCCGTGGTGGGGTCGTCGGCGAGGATGCCGTCGGGGCCCGGGCGGTTGGTGGCCCGGGTGAGGAGCATGAAGTTGGTCGGGCTGCCGGGCCGGTAGAGCGGGTCCGTGGAGTCGAGCGGCATGAACACGGTGCCGCCACCCTTGGTGACGAGGTCGAGGCCGTGGTCGAAGAACTGGCCGAAGAGCGTGAAGAGCGAGTTGTACGGCGCCGACAGGCCGACGTCCGGGGCCACGTTGGGGATGGAGAGGTTGCCCGAGGCGTCAGGCGTCGCGGCGCCGGCGGCGGCCACCGCGGCGGGGTTGTCCTCGGTCTGGTCCACGATCAGGTTGCTGACCCGGCGCGGCTCGGGGTCCGTCACGGTGCCGCGCTTGCGCGCGTAGTCGCCGCGGTAGCGACCGGGCACGAGGCGGGGGAAGACGGTGTCGGCCGCACCGAACTCGTGCTGGCCCGCGATCAGGTTGTTGCAGGTCCCGTCGACCGTCCGCAGTCCCCACGGGAGCTGGGCACCCTGCTGGTTGCCGTTGGGGATCTGGTCGGGGTCGGTGCCGAGCAGCGTGCCGCAGGGGTTGGCCGCGGTGCGGGTCGCGGTGTGTCGCTCGGAGATGCGGATCTGCCGGAGGATGAAGCGCAGGTCCGACCGGTTGAGGTTGAAGCCCTGACCGACGGCGGCCGCGCCGGACGCCGCCGGGGTCGTCACGGTGCTCGGCACCACGGTCACGAGCCCGACCAGCACGGCCGTCGCCAGCGCGCTCGCCAGCCTGCGCCGCCGCCGCGCCGGGGGAGCGTCGCCGCCCGCGGTGCTGCCGGGTCGTCCTGCGGTGGTGCGCTGCATGGCCATGGTGGTGTCCCCTCGCCTCGCGCCGGTGTGGCGTGACCCCGGTCACGTTGCCGGGTGGCCCTTGGGAAAGCCTTGGGCCCGAAGACGGCGCCTAGGGCGTGGAGAGCGGGTCCGGGCGCGAGGTCTCGGCCGTCGTCAGGCCGGCGCCCCGGGCGGACCACGTCATGAGCAGCGACACCACGATGACCAGCACCGCGGCGCCGGCCACCCACCACAGGGGGGCCGGGACCGACGCCGTCGACTCGCTGGCCAGGGCGGCGTCGGCGACCGGAGCCGCCGAGGGCGTGGCTGCGCCTGCGCCTGCGTCTCCTCCGACGCCTTCGCCGGCGGTGTCGGGCGTCGACGAGGCCGGGGCGGCGGGGTCCGCGTCTGCGCTGCGGCCGGCGTCGGGTCGCCCGCGCACCGCGAAGTCGAGCTCCCCCACGACCGTGTGCCCGTCGGTGCTGAGCACCCGGTAGGCCACGGTGTGCGGGCCCGCCCGGTGCAGGCGCAGCGGCACCTCCAGGGTCGGGCCGTCGAGGCGCGGCGCGCCGGCGGCCACGTCCTTCCCGGCGCCGTCGCGGACCAGGACCTGGGCCTGACCCGGCGTGAGCGGGTCGGAGAACACGAGCACCAGGCGGTCGGTGTCGAGTCCGACGGTGTCGCCCGCCTGCGGGGTGCTGGCGATGAGCTCGCTGTGGGCCTGGGCCGGCGGCGCCCACGCCGCCACCACGACCCCCAGGAGCAGGAGGAGCGCGGCGAGCCGGCGGAGGGTGGCCGTGGAGTCCGGAGCGTGCGTGCGGGGCATGGCCTACTCCTCGTCGTGGGGTCCGGTCGCCCCCTCGGGTGGAGATGCTGTCGGCACGACCTTGGGCGCACCTTGCTGCCAGCTGCCGCCCGACGTCATCGACCGCCACAGTGCGGCCGCCTGCCTCGAGAGCGGTCGTCCTCCGCGCGCCGCGGTGCGGATGCCGTCGGAGAGCTCGTCGGCCGGGTCGCCCTTGACGAGGTAGCCGCACGCCCCGGCCGCCGCGGCGTCGGCGAGCAGCCTCGGGGAGCACGACGAGCTCAGCATCACCACCTTCAGCCGGGGGTGCAGACGCGTCAGGGTCCGGGCGGCCGCGATGCCGTCGATGTCGGGCAGCCCGACGTCCATGACCACGACGTCGGGTCGGACGTCGCGCACCAGCACGACGCACTCGGGAGCGTCCGCGGCGGCGCCCACCACCGTGAGGTCGTGCTCGTGCGAGAGCAGCTCGACGAGCGCCTCGCGCATCAGCAGGTGGTCGTCGACGAGCATCACCCTGGTCACCATGCGGGCGCTCCTTCGCTACGCAGCAGACGTAGCGGAGTGTGGGCGCTCGACCTTGTGCTCTGCTGGGTCAGCCCGACATGGAGAGCGGGAACCTCGCGCGGAGCTCGGTGCCCCGCGGACGCGCCGCCCGCACCTCCACGGCGCCACCGACGTCGCGCACGGTGTCGGTCAGCAGCCGCAGGCCGAGGTGACCCTCGGGGCTGCGGCCGGGATGCTCCCCGGGGCCACGGCCGTCGTCGAGGACCCGCACCCGCACCCAGGAGGCGTCGCAGCCCACCTCGACGCGCAGCAGGCCGGCGTCGGCGTGCTTCACGACGTTGCGGACCCCCTCGCGGACGACCCGGTAGGCCAGCTGGGCGGCGTCGGCGGGGAGCTCGAGGTCGGGCTGGACGTCGATCTCCGCCCGCAGCCGTGCGGGCGCCGCCGCGGCCTCGGTGTGGACGAGCTGCTCGACCGCGCGCGCCAGTCCCTCGCCCTCGAGGTCGGGCGGGTAGATGTCGGTCATCAGCGAGCGGAGGGCCAGCACGTTGCGCTGCACCAGGTCGGTGGTCCGCTCGAGCAGCCCTCGTGCCGCGGTCAGGTCACCGCCGGGCTGGAGGTGACGCTCGAGCGTGGGGAGGGTGTAGACCAGGCCGGCCAGGTCCTGCACCACCCCGTGGTGCAGGTCCTCGGCGATGCGGCGTCGCTCGAGCTCGGAGGCGAGGGCGGCGTGCCGCATCAGGTTGGCACGCTCGGCCTGCGCGCGCTGCACGCGGCGGCTCAGCGAGACCGCCAGCGGCAGCACCACGAGCAGCAGCAGCACCAGGGCGCCGACGATCAGCGGGACGAACGCGAGCACGATCGTGCGGGCGTTCTCCTCCATGCGCTCGGTGGACAGGTAGGCCTCGAAGACCAGGGGCTCGCCGTCGGCGTCGAAGGCACCGGCGTACACCTCGAGCAGCTCTCCCTCCGCCTGCTCGGCGACGTTCTCCTCCCGCTCGAGCTCGGAGAGCTCGGCCGTCGCGCCCCGGGTGCCGAAGAGCTCCTCCACGTCCTCGGAGAGCTCGAAGGTGCGGCCGAGGAGCCGGGTCTGGTCGGTCCAGATGAGTCGGCCGTCGACGTCCCAGATCTTCACGTGCCGCACGCTGCCGTCGCGCATGCGGTTGGCCATCACGGTGTCGAGCTGGTCCGAGGCGCCGGGCTCACCGGCACGCACGCGCGCGTCGACCAGGGGGGCGGCGAGCCGGTTGGCGATCCCCATGGCCTGGATCCGGGCGTCCTCGAGCGCCTTGGCCCGGGCGATCCGCTCACCCAGCGCGAGCGTCGTCCCGGTCAGCAGCACCAGGGCCAGCAGGCTGAGCACGACGAAGCGCGTGAGTGCGGCACGGACCTCCGGCTCGGCGTCGCGCGCCCATCGGCCCTGCCCGCGAGGCACGTCAGGAGCGCGCCGGAGCATCGATGAGTCCGTATCTGCCGGCGACGGCGACGGCCTCGAGCTGCGAGTGGGCTCCCAGCTTGGCGAGCAGGGACTTCACGTAGCCGCGGCACGTGTGCACCGAGATGCCGAGCCGTCGGGCGATCTCGGTGACCTGGCGGCCGTCGGCGAGCAGCTGCAGCACCAGCGTCTCGCGCGGGGTCAGCGTGGGCCGGGGCGCGCGACGGCGGGCGGGAGGGTCGGCCTCGGCCACCAGCGACGGCAGCAGCCCGGGGTGGACGTAGAGCTCACCGAGGCGGGCGTGGCGCAGGGCGCGCAGGAGGTCGGGGAGCGGCTCTCCCTTGGGCAGCAGGGCGCAGGCTCCCGCCGCGGCGGCGCGGCGCATCACGCCGGCGTCGCAGTGGGCGCTGAGCACCACGACGCGGAGCGCCGGCAGCTCGGCGCGCAGCTCCTGGGTCAGCCGCAGGCCGTCCTCCGGCCCGAGGTCGACATCCATCAGCACGACGTCGGGCAGCAGCCGCAGCACCTGGGAGCGCGCCTCGGCACCGTCGTGCGCCGTGGCCACGCACTCCAGGTCGGGCTCGTGGTCGAGCGCGAGCCGCACGAGATCGGAGAAGGTGCGGTGGTCGTCGACCACGACGACCCGCACCGGTGTCCCACGCCTCGCCGCAGGCACGTGAACGCCCATGGCTTTTCCCCCTGCTCCGGGCCCTCCAGCCCTCCGGAACCCCCCGAGCGGGTGAACAGCCAGTATCGGCGCTGGGCGCCTGACGTCAACGACTGGACTGCACCACCGGGCGCCGCGACGGCTCCACCGCGTCAGGGGCGCGCGCTCACACCGCCACGAGCTGTGCGGCGAGCCGTGCCCAGCCGCGGTCGGTTTGCGGCAGTTCGACACCGGGGGTCGCCATCACCGCCTGACGCAACAGCCTGACCAGCATGCGGACCTCCTCGCGCGCGTGGGTGGCGTCGCCGGCGGGTGCCTCGTCGCGCAGCAGCTCCAGGTAGAGCGCGGTGGTCTCCCGGTCGGGGTCGACGCCCAGGTCCTCGCCGAGCCGGTCGCGCAGCTCGAAGAAGGCGTGCAGTGCCTCAGGGCGCCGTCCCGCGGCCCGCAGCGCCTGCATCAGGGTGCGCAGCGCACCCTCGGCGTGGGGGTCCGAGGCCAGGGCCGCCCGCGCGTGGCGGATGGCGGTGTCGGTGCGGCCGAGCGCGAGGGCGACGGCGGCGGCCGTGCCCTGCGCGCCGAGCACCTCGCGGCGGGCCCGCTCCCGCTCGGCCCTGGCCCAGGCCGCGGAGTGCTCGTCGACGAGCAGGTCGCCGAGGGCCAGGTCCAGCGCCTGCTCGAGCAGGGCGAGCCGGACCTCGGGGTCCGTGCTGGTCGACCGGGCCTGCTGGAGCAGCGTCCGGAAGCAGGTGAGGTCCACCTGGAGCACCGTGGGGTCGAGCCGGTAGCCCTGCTGCACCGTGACGATGCCGCTGTCGCGGCGGTGGCGTGCGCCGAGCCCCCGGCGCAGCACGCAGACGTAGCTCTCGAGCGTGGCGAGGTGGCTGCGCGGCGGGCGACCCTCCCAGAGCAGGTCGGCCAGCCGCTCCTTCGAGACCGGGGCCCCCTCGGCCACGGCCAGGATCTCGAGGATCTGGCGCGGCTTGACGCCGCCCAGGTCGGCGATCGGACCGGTCGGACCGTGGACCGTGGTGGCTCCGAAGATGCTGATCTGCACGACCGCCTCCTGCTGCTCGTCGGGACGCCACCAGTCTCTTGAGGTCGTGCCGCCACGGGCAGCCGCAGGTGAGGGGGGTGGGCCCGCCGAGTTCAGGGGGGGGCACACCCCCCATCCGCGGGGGCCCATCGGGGGGTGGGCGCGCGCGAGGGGCGGGCCGCACCCCGGGATGCGGCCCGCCCCTCGGCAGGGATCACCTCCGGCGGAAGGTGAAGCCCGTGGTGCTGCCGCCGACGGCGCTCACGGCACTGACCGTCGTGGTGGCGGCGGGCGGCGTCACGCCCCCGGAGCCACGGAAGGCCCAGGCCCCGACCGCGTCGACGTTCGTGAAGCCGATGACCTGGCCCGTCAGGCTCCCGCCCAGGACCACCGCCACCCGTTGCCCCGCGAGCACGCTGGACGTGCCCGAGACGCGCCACTCACGACCGCCCCGGAACTCCGCCGCCGTGATGGCGAGGGTCTCCGCTGCCGGGGCGATGCTCACCTCGTCGGTCGACTGCTGGCCCGACTGACCGGTGACCGTGAGTCGCAGCACGACCGGCTGCGTGCTGGTCGTGTACGCCGGGTTGGGGCCCGTCGTGCTGGTCGGCAGCGCCATCAGTGGCATCACGAAGGTGGGCGACGCCGAGGTGGCGCCGGTGAGCGTCACCGGCGGCCCGCTGACCTGGCTCCAGGCGTAGTCGTCGACCAGGGTGCTGCCGGAGCCGTCGAGCCGCACGGTGGCGCCCCGGCGTGCGCTCTGGTCGGGTCCCGCGGCCGCCGTCGGGGCCGGAGGTGGCTCGCTGGGGTCGGGGACGACGACGTTGACCTGCGCGACGACCGGCTCGCTGGTGCCGGCGGGCCCGCTCACGACCAGCTCGAAGGCGAGCGGCCCGGCGTACCCGGTCGGCGCGGTGAAGGTCGCCACGGAGCTGTCGGCGCCGCTCAGCGTGACCCGGTTGGCGTCGGTGACCGGCACCTCGACGGTCGAGGGCTCCGTGCCGATCGAGCCGTCGGGCAGGGTCACCTCGACGTCCTCGGTGGCGAGGGCAGGCACCTGGCGCCACGCGTAGGAGCCGATGGTCCCGGTCGAGCCGGTCCCGGTCAGCGTCACCCGCTGCCCGGGCGCGGCGTCCGTCGGGCTCGCGAACGCCGCGGCGACCGGGGCGTCCGCCTGGAACCCGCGGCCCCCCGCCGTGACCGGCACGGTCGTCGAGCCGCCCTTGTCGGAGGTCACCGTGACGGTCGGCGTCGGTGCCACGGTGCTCACCTGCGCGACGCCGTCCACGAGCGGCTGCCCGAGCACCGAGAGCCGTCCGGGGGAGGAGTCCTGGTCGCTGGAGCTGGCCTGCACCGTCAGCAGGTCCTCGTCGGCGTCGTAGGTCGCCCGGGTCACGGTCACGACGTCGGTGAGCCGCACCTGCTTCTGCGCCACCGGCCGGTCGCCGACGTTCGCCAGCGTGAGCGAGCGCCCGTCCGGCGAGCGGTCCACGGCGTAGCGCCCGTAGTAGACCCCGCGGTCGCCCTCCATGCCCGTCTCGATGAAGCCGAGACCGGCGTCGAGGACGTGGATCGACTGGCCGGCGTCGGAGCCCGCGTACACGTCGACGAAGCCCTGCCCGTCGGCTCCGACGCTGTAGGTCGCCGCGCGTGCGTCGACCCCGGCGTTGGTCGCCTTCCGGCCCTGCACGCTGAAGAGGTCGGTGCGGGCCAGCTCGCGCCAGCTGCCGTCGTCCTCGCGCCGCTCCACCGAGACGAAGTTGGTGCCGTAGGGGCTGCCGACGACCTGGTGCGGGACGCCGGGGTCGCCGACGTACCCGGCGGGTGCGGCGGGTGCGACTGTCGGGTCCCACGTCAGGAAGGGCCCGATGCGGCTGGCCAGGGCCTGGCCGAAGACGCCCGGGGTGGTGCCGATGTCCTGGGTGTAGTTGATCCCGTCGCCCTGCACGTCGAACTCGTCGATGCCGTAGGGGTGGGTGACGCGGTAGACGCCGTCGGCGATCCCCTTGTCGCGGATGCGCACCCGGCCGAAGACCATCTGGTCGCCGTCGATCACCTCCTCGGCCGCCCACGCGCCCTCGAGGTCCATGCCCACGGTCATGTCGACGCCGCCGCCGGAGACCTCCGCCCCGGCCAGCTGGTAGAAGAACTCGCCGGGGAAGTTGTCGGGGTAGGAGACCGGGGCGTCCGGGTCGGGCACCTCGTCGGGGAGGGTCGCGCACAGCGGGTCGTCGAGCGTGGTGCACGCCTCGAGCCGGACGCCGTTGCTGTCGCGGTACCAGGCCGGGAAGCCGTGCTCGGCGGTCGGGCCGACCTCGGTGAGGCGACCGGTGCGGACCTTCAGCGTCCCGTCGGGCTCGGTGGGCGCCACCGGGACCCCGTGCGCGGTCGCGGTCAGGGCGACCGTGAGCAGGACCGCGACCATGGCGGCGACCCGGCGGCGCCGTCGCCGCGGGTGGTGGGGGGCGAGGTGGGACGTCACGCGTGGCATGCGTAGGGACATGGGGCTCATCTCCTCGGTGGGCCGCACCCGTGCGGTCCTTCGGTGGGCCGAGCGTGCCGCTCGCACCTTGGGATCACCTCGGGCCGCTGGGGCCGCCCGAGCCCAGGGATTTCCCAACCGGGGTCCCGCACCCTGCAGCGCATGGACGCGACAGGCTCGGTGACGACGGCGAGGGTGCGCGTCGCGTCCCCCCGGCTCCGCCCCCGCACGGCGCTCGCCGCCGGCGCGGCGGTGGTCGCGACGGGGAGCGCGGTGGCCGCCCTGCTGCTCGGCGGGGGTGCGCCCGCGGACCTGCCGGTCGGCATCGTCGACCCGGGGCCGGTCGTGGGCTGGGGCCTGCGAGGGGCGCGGCTCGCGGCCCTGCTCGCCGCGGTCATGGCCGTCGGCTCCCTGATGGTCGCGGGTGGACTGGCTCCCTGGAGTGCCTCGGCCGGCCCGTCCCCGTGGCACACGGCGAGGTGTGCGTGCGCGCTGTGGGCGCTCTCCGCGCTGGTGGGCTACGTGCTGGTCGTGTGCGACGTCGCCGGCCTCCCGCTCTCCGGGCTCGACCCGGCCCTGCTGGTGCGCGGTCGGACGTCGCCGTCGGCCGCCGCGCTGCTCGCCACCGCGGCGGCGACCACGGTGGTGGCGCTCGCCGCGGCGCGTGCGGCGAGCCCGGCACGCGCCCGGGGGCTGGTCGTGGTGTGCCTCGCGAGCGCGCTGCTCGTCCCGGTGGCGGGGCACGCGGGGAGCGCCTCCGACGGCGGCCTCGCGCTGAGCGGCCTCGTGGTGCACGTGGCGGCGGCGTTGGTGTGGACCGGTGGCCTGGTCGGTCTGCTGCTCCACGTGCGTGAGGACCCCGCGGCACTGGCCACCGGGGCGGCGCGCTTCAGCCGCCTCGCCCTGGTCGCCTACGTGGTGCTGACGGGGTCGGGGCTGGTGGCCGCCAGCGCCGCGCTGCCCTTCCGCGGCGAGGGGTGGAGCGTGGCCTGGGCGAGCGGGTACGCCGCCGTCCTGGCCGCCAAGGTCGCGGTCCTCCTGGTGCTCGGCGCTATCGGGGTCTGGCACCGTCGTCACACCCTGTCGCGGTTGCGGGCCGGCGAGCGCGGCGCCTTCGTGCGCCTGGCTGCCGTGGAGCTCGTGGTCATGGCCGGCGCCGCGGGCGTGGCCACCGCCCTCGCGCGGACCCCGGTGCCGGTGCCGGTGGCCGACGTGCACGCGGCCGCCACCGTGGCCGGTCGTCCCACCGTCGCGCTGCTGCTCACCCAGTGGCGTCCCGACGCCCTGGTCGTGGTGGCGCTCGCCGTCGCGCTGGGCGCCTACCTTCGCGCGCGGCGGCGGCTGGTGTCGCGCGGAGGGTGCTGGCCGCGGGTGAGGACGGTTGCCTTCGTCACCGGCATCGCGCTGGCCGGGCTGGTGCTCTGCTCCGGTGTGACGGTCTACGTCCCGCTGCTGCTCAGCGCCCACCTCGCCCAGCTGCTCGTGGTGCTGCTCGTGGTGCCGGCGCTGCTCGTGCTCGGTCGCCCGGTCACGCTGGCGCGCGAGGCCCACGGGCTGGCGCTGCCGGCACCCGTGCGCCGCCTGCTCGCCCGGCCGTGGTCCGGCGCGGCCGGCGCCTGCGTCCTGCTCGCGCTCGTGCACCGGTCGGCACTCACGCTGTGGTGCCTGGAGTCGCCGTGGTGGCACCTGCTCACCGTCACCGTGGCGCTGCTCACCGGCCTGCTCCTGATGTGCCAGCTGCAGGGCGAGGGCGTCGCCTCCCCGCAGGCCCGCGCCCGCAGCCGCGGGTGGCTGCTGGTGGTGGCGGCCTCCCTCGGGGTGCTGGCCCTGCAGCTCGGGGCAGGCGACCGGCTGCTCGCGGGCGACTGGTTCCTGGAGCTGCGGCTGGGGTGGAGCGAGCCGCTCGCCGACCAGCGGCTGGCCGGTCGGCTCGCCGCCCTCGCCGCCCTCGGCTGCCTGCTGCCGGCGGTGGGCTCGCTCCTCGCGGGCCTGTCGGCGGGGTCGGTCCGCGCCGTGGCTCAGCCGGTCGAGCCGGTCCCCGACAGCGGCCAGAGCGAGGCCAGCACGCTGCCCCGCAGGGCCTCGGCCGGCACGGCGCCGTAGTCGCGCGAGTCCACCGAGTTGCCGCGGTTGTCGCCCAGCACGAGCACGTGACGCGGCGGGACCACGAAGGTGCGGCTGTAGTAGCCGTCCACCGAGCCGGGCACCACCCAGGCCTCCTCGACCGCCCGGCCGTCGACGTGCAGCACGCCGTCGAGCACGACGACCGACTCGCCGGGCAGGCCCACCACCCGCTTGATCGTGCGGTGCCCGTGCCGGGGCTCGGCGAAGACCACGAGGTCGCCGCGCTCGAGCTCGGAGACGCGCGGGGCCGAGCGCGAGACCAGGAGCACGTCACCCGCGGAGAGCGTGGGCTCCATGCTGGCCGACTCCACGCGCACCGGCAGCAGCACCCACGCCCGCAGCGCCGTGACGACCAGGAGCGCCGCGACCGCCGTCAGCGCCAGCGTCGCCGACCCGCGACGACGAGGCGCCGGGGACGTCGCGCCGGTCGCACCGGCCGCTCCGGCCCCCGAGGCGGCGCGGTCGCTCACAGCGGCGGTGCCGCGAACACCGGGTGGTTGGGGTGGGTGGGGGAGAGGTCGGCGGTGCCGTCGGCAGCCGCCACCAGGAACTGGCTCATCATGTCGTGGTCCTCGTGGGCCAGGTTGTGGCAGTGGATCATGTAGCGACCCCCCTGGTCGGCGGTCGCGCCGGCCGGGCCCGTGGAGCGGCCGTCGGGGTAGTGCGACGGCGCCATCGCGTACTGGACCAGCACCTCGACCTGCTCTCCCTCGCCGACGTACACGACGTCCTTGGGGCCCTTCTCCCAGGGCTGCACGCGGCCGGCGCCTCCGCGACGACGCAGCACGCGGAAGTCGACGAGGTGGATGTGCAGCGGGTGGAACCAGCCGCCCGACTTGTTCTCGATCCGCCAGATCTCGACCTCCCCGGGCCGGGGCGGCGTGCCGCTGTCGTCGGCGAAGAGGTTCCAGTCGTGGGCGACGACGTCGTCCCACGACATGCCGTTGATCAGGAACTCGTTGGTCACGTCGTCGTGCTCGAGGTCGATGTTGCGCACCCGCCGCGAGGCCGACTCGGGGATCGACATCACCGGGTGCAGCTCGCTCGCCGGCGGCGACACCACCGCGCTCCACCGGGTGTCGGTGGGCTCGGACGTGACGCGCAGCTGGAGCACCTTGCCGGTGTGCAGGTAGTCGACGTTGTTCTTGTTGCTGGCGTTGCGCAGCTCGACCCGGTCGCCGACCCGGCAGCTGCCGAGGTCGACCATCACCTCGTACCGCTCGGCCCCCCCGTGCCGCCAGCTGGTCACCGCCTGCGGCGTCGTGATCCCCCCGTCGGTGGCCACGACGTAGGTCGGCACCACGGCGTTGGTGCGGGTGTTGACGAAGCGCAGGTTCATCGAGCGCGACAGCGTGGCCATGAGGATCCGGAAGCGGTAGAAGCGGCGCTCGACCTCGAAGTACGGCCAGGGCACCCCGTTGACCGTCACCACGTCGCCGAAGAGCCCGGAGTGGTCGCGGTCCATGTAGGCCAGCGAGCCGTCCTTGGCGAACATCGCGTCGCTGACCACCAGGGGCACGTCGTACCTGCCCTGCGGCAGGTTCTGCTTCTCCCACGCGTTCTGCAGGTGGTACTGCGCGACCATGCCGCTGTAGACGTTCATCGCCGTCTGGTGGGCGCCGTGGTCGTGGTACCAGAGCGTCCGCGGTCCCTGGTGGTTCGGGTACCAGTAGTCCTTCTGGTGCCCGGGGCGCGTGACGTCGTCGGCGTAGCCGTCGTACTGCGGCAGGGACGCCGAGCCGTGCAGGTGCACCGAGGTCGCCACCGCGTAGCCGAAGGTCGGGTGCACCGGAGGCAGGTCGTTGACGACCCGCAGGCGCACCCGCGTGTGCTGGTCGACCTTGATGAGCGGGCCGGGCACGCTGGGCCCCGCCCCGGGGGCGGCGTAGCCGAAGACGGTGGTGCGCGGCGCTCCCGCGTCCAGCACCTGGGCCTGGGCGGAGCGCTCGGTGATCTCGTAGTGCAGGAAGTCGCCGTGCTCGTCCGACATCGGCGTGGGGGTCAGCGGCACCGGCACCGGCAGCCGGCGGGCGAAGCGGGCCGGCTTGGGCGAGGTGCTGATCCAGTCGGAGGTGCCCGCGGACTGGCCGAGGGGCAGGGTCAGGCCCAGGGCGGTCACCCCCGCCCCGACGCCACCGATCTTGAGCACGTCACGGCGTGTCACTGCGGTCATGGTCCGTCGCCTCCTGGCACG
>JBQGFI010000542.1:0-7912 GCA_052040065.1 Marmoricola sp. | reverse complement strand
CCCCGGCACCGGCGCCGACGCCGGCGGACGCGCGCCGCGGGGAGGTCTTCGCGTGAGCGGCCCGCGGCGTCGCACCTGGGCGCGGCGGCTCCTGGTGGGGCTCCTGCTCCCCGGCCTGGCAGCGGCGGTGCTGGTGTGGTCGACGACCGGGCGGGCCGACCGGGTCGACCGGATCCCGGTGGCGGTCGTCAACGAGGACGAGATCGTCACCGAGCCCACCACCGTCGCCGGCGGCCGTGCGCTGACGGCCTCGCTGACCGACCCGGCCGACGCCGACCCCCGGCTGGCCTGGACCCTGACCGACGCCGGCGACGCGGCCCAGGGCCTGCGCTCGGGGGAGTACTACGCGGTGGTGACGATCCCGAAGGACTTCTCCGCCGCCCTGGTCTCCACCGGTGGCGACCAGCCCGAGGCGGGCCGGGTCACGCTGGAGAGCAACGGCGCGGCGAGCACGTCGGTGCCCTACCTCAGCCAGGCCGTGGTCAGTGCGGCGGCCGACGCGCTGGGCCAGCAGTCCACCGAGGGCTACCTGAAGAACGTCTACGGCGGCTTCAACCAGATCGCGCAGTCCAACCAGCAGGCCGCCGACAGCGCGGCGCAGCTGGCCGACGGCACCGGCCAGCTGGCCGACGGCGCCGGCCGGCTCGAGGACGGCAACGCGGAGCTCGCGGTCGGGCTGGACACCCTCGCCTCGGGGGCCCAGCAGCTGCAGCAGGGCAGCAGCGCGGTGCGCACCGGCTCCGCCGACGTCGCCCGCGGAGCCCGGGACCTCAGCACCGGTGCCACCGACCTCGCCAGGGGAGCCGGGGCGCTCGCCCGGAGCAGCAGCACCCTGGCCGACCGGGGCCAGGAGCTCGCCGGGCTGACCGCGGAGGTGGCCCGCGGCGCCGACGTGGTGGGCCGAGCCACCGACCGGCTGGCCGCGGGCAACCAGGCCCTGGCCGGCGACCTGCGCGCGCTGCGGTCGCGCTGCCGCTCCACCGGTGCCGACCTCGCCTTCTGCGCCACCCTCGACCGTCTCGCCGTGCGCGCGACGGCGCTCGGCGCCGGGTCCCGCGTGGTCGACCGCGGCGTCAGCGGGCTCGACCGCGCCACCGGCGTCGTGCGCGACCGGACCCGTGCGCTCGCGGCGGGGGAGCGGGAGGTCGCGCGCGGCGCCCGGGCGCTCCACGGCGCGAGCGACGGGCTCGCGGGGGGAGCCCGACGCCTCGTCGACGGCGCCACGTCGGTCGCGACCGGGGCCGCCGAGCTCGAGACGGCGACGGGCACGGTGGCGGGCGGGGCGACGACCAGCGCCGGGGCGGCCGGACAGCTGGTGACGGGCTCCCAGACGCTGAGCGCCAGCGCCGGCCAGGCCGCCTCGGGGGCCGCGCAGCTCAGCGAGGGCCTGGCGAAGGGCGCCGCGGAGTCGCCGACCTACACCGACGACCAGCAGTCGGCCCTCGCCACCGCCGTGAGCCAGCCGGTCGTGCTCACCAGCACGGTGGAGCACGCCTCGCACGACGACGGCTGGCTGGTCGCGGCGATCGTCGCGCTGGTGCTGTGGCTCGGGGCGGTCGCGGCCTCGCTCGGCGTCGACGTGCTCACGGGCCTGCGGCACGCGCTGACCCCCGTCTCCTCGCGACGGCTCGCCCTGGTGCAGGCGCTGCCCGTGGTCGGCCTCGCGCTGGCCCAGGCGGCCGCGGTGCTGCTGGCGCTCGCCGCGCTGGGCGTCGACATGGCCTCGGCGGTCGGCTTCGGCGCGCTCACGGTGCTGGCGGCCGTCTGCTCCGGGCTCGTGGCCTACGCGCTCCGGGCCGCCGGGGGCTGGATCGGTGTCGGGGTCGCCGTGCTGCTGCTGGCGGTGCAGCTCGCCTCGCTCGGCAACGTGGTGCCGCTGGAGACCGCGCCCGGCGCGGTGCAGGTGCTCAACGGCCTGCTCCCGCTGCCGGCGTACGTCGACGCGGCCAGCCAGCTGGTCTCCGGCGGTCAGGTGGGCTCGCCGGTCGGCGCGGCGCTCGTGCTCGCCGCCTGGGCGGTGGCGGCGTACCTGCTCGCGGGCGGGGTGGTCAAGCGCCACCGGCTGCAGCACGCGCGGGTGCCGGCCGCTGTCATGCTCGCCTCGTGAGGGCTCGGTCGGTGCTGGTGCTGGCCTCGGTGCTGGTCGTGGTGCTGGTGGTCGTGTCGGTGCTGTGGTGGCGGGGACGCGACGACGCCGGGCCGCGCGCCGAGGGCTCGCTCGGTGACAGCAGCGCGAGCCTGACCGCGTGCGTCGAGACGGGTCCGCTCCGCTCGGTCGCCGACGCCAACCGCTTCGTGCGCTCGGTGCGCGGCAACGACGCCTTCCCGGGCGCCGCCGTCGGCGCCGACGTCGCGCTGCAGGACGGCCGTCGGCTGTGGGTCTTCGGCGACACCCTGCGCTCCGCGGACTTCGACGGCCAGCGCTTCGTGCGCAACTCCATGCTCGTCATCGGCGACGGCTGTGCCGAGGTGGTGGTGCCGGAGGACCGCGGTGCCGTCATCCCCGACCGCGACGCCCGGGTCGGCTACTGGCCGATGTCGGTGGCCAAGGAGGAGCACGACGGCTTCGACCTCGTGGCCGTCGGCGCCCAGCGGGTGCGGACGACCGACGCCCCCGACGGTGCCTTCGCCTTCGAGTCCCTCGGGTCCTCGGTCGCGGTCTTCACCGTGCCCGTCGGCGGTACGCCGCGGCTGCTCGCCCAGCTCGACCTCGGCGAGGACGACCCGGACCCCGCCCGTCCGCAGTGGGGAGCGGCGGCCGTCGTGCACGGCGGCTGGGTCTACGTCTACGGCACCGCCCGCCCCGACCGGCAGGGCGTCTTCGGCTTCTCCCTGCGGGTCGCCCGCGTCCGCCCGGCCGACCTGGTCGACCTCGGGGCGTGGCGCTACTGGGACGGCCGCCGCTGGCAGGCGCGGGCCGACCGGGCCGCCGTGCTGGTGCCGGCCGAGCGGGGGGTCTCGCAGACGCTGAGCGTCTTCGAGCGCGACGGCCGGTGGTACGCGCTGAGCAAGCGCGACGAGTTCCTCGGCAGCGAGGTGGCGGTGTGGCGGGCGCCCTCGCCGGCCGGTCCGTGGGACGACGGGACCACCGTGGCCTCGCTGCCCTCCGACGTCGACGCCGGCAAGCTGCGCTACATGCCGCTGGCCCACCCCGACCTGCACCCCGGGCCCGACCGGGTGCTGGTCTCCTACAGCCGCAACGACACCGACGTCACCAAGGTCACCGCCGACCCCTTCCGCTACCGCCCGGCCTTCATGGTGGTGCGGCTGCCGGGCTGAGGTCGTCGGGCTGGTGCTGTCGGGTGGGCCTGCCAGGCTGGGGCCGTGGACGACGACGAGGTGGGCGCCCGGCTGCTCGCCCTGCGCGAGGAGGCGCAGCGCAGGCTGGCCGAGCTCAGCGACGACCTCGACGGGGTGATGCAGGCCTCCCGCGACACCAACGCCGACGACGAGCACGACCCCGAGGGCGCGACCATCGCCTACGAGCGCTCCCAGCTCGGTGCGCTGCGGGCGCAGGCCCGCGACCGGCTGGCCGACGTCGACGCGGCGCTGGCGCGGCTCCGGGCGGGTGGCTACGGCCGCTGCGAGGTGTGCGGCGAGCCCATCCCCGCCGGACGTCTCGCGGCCCGTCCCACGGCACGGACGTGCGTGGCCCACGCCTAGACTCGAGGGCATGATTCGCCGGATCGACCTGCGGGGAGAGACCCCTGACGACTACCGCGCCGTGGTACCGCGCGCGGACTTCGACGTCGAGGCCGCCGTGCACGTCGTCCGCCCGATCTGCGACGACGTGCGCGAGCGCGGCGTCGAGGCGGTGCTGGAGTACTCCGCCCGCTTCGACGGCGTCGAGCTGACCGACGTGGCGGTGCCGCGCGAGGCCCTGACGCGTGCCCTCGACGAGCTCGACCCCGACGTGCGCGCCGGCCTCGAGGAGTCGATCGCCCGGCTGCGGCGCACCTGCGAGGCCGAGCGCGAGGACGAGGTCGTCACGCAGGTGGCGCCGGGCGCGGTCATCACCGCACGCCCGGTGCCGATGGACCGGGTGGGGCTCTACGTGCCCGGCGGCGTCGCGCCGCTCGTCTCCAGCGTGGTGATGAACGTCGTGCCCGCGCAGGTCGCCGGCGTCGGCTCGATCGCGCTGGCCAGCTCGCCCAAAAAGGCGCACGGCGGGCTGCCGCACCCGACGATCCTGGCCGCCTGCGAGCTGCTGGGCGTCACCGAGGTCTACGCCGCGGGCGGGGCGCAGGCGATCGCGATGTTCGCCCACGGCGCCGGACCGTGCCGCCGCGTCGACCTGGTCACGGGCCCCGGCAACATCTACACGGTCGCGGCCAAGCGGCTGCTCAAGGGCGTCGTAGGCATCGACTCCGAGGCCGGGCCCACCGAGATCGCCGTGCTCGCCGACGACACCGCGGAGGCGGCGCACGTCGCGGCCGACCTGGTCTCGCAGGCCGAGCACGACCCGATGGCGGCGAGCGTGCTGGTCACCGACTCGCTGCGCCTGGCCGACGAGGTCGAGGCCGAGCTCGACAAGCAGGTGGCCGCGACCCGCCACGTCGAGCGCGTGCGCACCGCGCTGGGCGGCCGGCAGTCCGGCATCGTGCTGGTCGACGACGTCGAGCAGGGCCTCGCCGTGATCCACGCCTACGCCGCCGAGCACACCGAGATCCAGACCGCCGACGCCGCCGACGTGGCCCGCCGCGTGCGCAACGCCGGCGCCGTCTTCGTCGGGCCCTGGGCCCCGGTCTCGCTGGGCGACTACTGCGCCGGCTCCAACCACGTGCTGCCCACCGCGGGCTGCGCCTGCCACTCCTCGGGGCTCTCGGTGCGCTCGTTCCTGAAGTCGGTGCACCTGGTCGAGTACACCCGCGAGGCGCTGGCCGACGTCGCCCACCACGTCACCACGCGGGCGCACGCCGAGGACCGGCCCGGTCACGCGGCGGCCGTGGACGTGCGGTCGTGACCTGGCCCCCGCTGCGCGAGGAGCTGCGCGGGGTGGCGCCGTACGGCGCACCGCAGCTCTCGCTCGCGCAGGCGCCGGTCCAGCTCAACGTCAACGAGAACCCCTACGGCCCCTCCCAGGCCGTCGTCGACGACGTCGCGGCGTCGGTCGCCGCGGTGGCGGGGTCGCTCAACCGCTACCCCGACCGCGAGTTCACCGAGCTGCGCGGGGCGCTGGCCGACTACCTGCACCACGAGGCGGGCGTGCGGGTCGAGCCCACGCAGGTCTGGGCGGCCAACGGCTCCAACGAGGTGATGCTGCAGCTGCTCCAGGCCTTCGGCGGTCCGGGGCGCACGGCGGTGAGCTTCGCGCCGACGTACTCGATGTACCCGGAGTACGCCCGCGACACCCTGACGACCTACGTCGTGGGCAGGCGCGAGGCCGACTTCTCCTTCGACCTCGCCGAGGCCGAGCGGGTGGTGGCCGAGCACCGGCCGAGCGTGGTGCTGCTGCCCTCGCCCAACAACCCCACCGGCACCGCGCTGCCGCACGAGGTCATCGGCACGCTGTGCGCGCTGGTCGGCGACACTGGGGTGGTCGTGATCGACGAGGCGTACGCCGAGTTCCGCCGCGCCGGCACGCCGTCCGCGCTCGAGCTGCTCCCCGAGCACCGCAACCTCGTGGTGACCCGCACGATGAGCAAGGCCTTCGCGCTGGCCGGGGCACGGCTCGGCTACCTCGCGGCGGCCCCGGAGATCTGCGACGCCCTGCGCGTCGTGCGACTGCCCTACCACCTCTCCGCCGTCACCCAGGCGACCGCGCTGGCCGCGCTCCGGCACCGCGACGAGCTGCTCGGCAAGGTCGCCCAGCTGCGCGCCGAGCGCGACGCCCTGGTCACCTGGCTGACCGAGCAGGGGTGGTCGGTGGCGCCCAGCGACGCCAACTTCGTGCTCTTCGGGGAGTTCGCCGACCGCGACCGGGTCTGGCAGCATCTGCTCGACCAGGGCGTGCTGATCCGCGTCACCGGCCCGGAGGGCTGGCTGCGCGTCTCGGTCGGCACGCCGGAGGAGATGTCGGCGTTCCGCAGCGCCCTCGTCCACGCCACCGCCCCCCAGGAGACCGCGCCATGAGCCGCACCAGCCGCATCGAGCGCCGTACCAAGGAGTCCTCGGTGCTGGTCGAGCTCGACCTCGACGGCACCGGCGCGACCGACATCAGCACCGGCGTCGGCTTCTACGACCACATGCTCGACGCGCTCGGCCGGCACTCGCTGGTCGACCTCACCGTGCGCACCGAGGGCGACGTGCACATCGACGGCCACCACAGCGTCGAGGACACCGCCATCGTGATCGGCGAGGCGCTGCGCGAGGCGCTCGGCGACAAGCGCGGCATCCGCCGCTACGGCGACGCGCTGGTGCCCCTCGACGAGGCGCTCGCCCAGGCCGTCGTCGACGTCTCCGGCCGGCCCTACTTCGTGCACTCCGGCGAGCCCGAGGGCCAGGTCTACGCCCTCATCGGCGGCTCCGGCGTGCCCTACGCCGGCTCGCTGACCGCCCACGTGCTCGAGTCGATCGCCCACCACGCCGGCATCACGATGCACGTGCGCCTGCTGGGCGGTCGCGACCCGCACCACATCGTCGAGGCGCAGTTCAAGGCGGTCGCCCGCGCGCTGCGCGACGCCGTGGCGCTCGACCCGCGCGAGACGGGTGTGCCGTCGACCAAGGGGTCGTTGTAGCCGTGCCCTCGGTCACCGTGCTCGACTACGGGTCGGGCAACCTGCGCTCCGCCGTGCGCGCGCTCGAGCGCGCCGGCGCCGAGGTCACGCTCACCGCCGACCGGCAGGCGGCCCTCGACGCCGACGGGCTGGTGGTCCCCGGGGTCGGGGCCTACGCCGCCTGCATGGCCGGGCTCCGCGCCGTCCGGGGCCCGGAGACGATCGGACGCCGCCTCGCCGGCGGTCGTCCGGTGCTCGCGATCTGCGTCGGGCTTCAGGTGCTCTTCGAGCGTGGGGTCGAGCACGGTGTCGAGACCGAGGGCTGCGGCGAGTGGCCCGGCACCGTCGAGCGGCTGCAGGCCCCCGTCGTCCCCCACATGGGGTGGAACACCGTCGAGGTGCCGGGGGGATCCCGGCTCTTCGAGGGGATCGCCGACGAGCGCTTCTACTTCGTGCACTCCTACGGCGTGCGCACGTGGACCCTGGAGACCAACGACCGCACCCGTGCGCCGCTGGTCACCTGGGCCACGCACGGCGGCGACCGCTTCGTCGCCGCCGTCGAGAACGGCCCCCTGACCGCCACCCAGTTCCACCCCGAGAAGTCCGGCGACGCCGGCGCCCGGCTGCTGCGCAACTGGGTCGACTCGCTCTCCTGAGGATCCGATGACCCATCTCCAGCTCCTGCCCGCCGTCGACATCACCGAGGGTCGCGCCGTCCAGCTCGCGCAGGGCGTCGCCGGCTCCGAGCGCGTCTACGGCGAGCCCCTGGCCGCGGCCCGTCGCTGGCAGGACGCCGGCGCCGAGTGGCTCCACCTGGTCGACCTCGACGCGGCGTTCGGCCGTGGCTCCTACCTCGAGCTGCAGGCCGAGATCGTCGGGGCCCTCGACATCGACGTGGAGATGAGCGGCGGCATCCGCGACGACGCGTCGCTCGAGGCCGCCCTCGCCACCGGCTGCCGCCGCGTCAACATCGGCACCGCCGCCCTCGAGCAGCCGGAGTGGTGCGCCAAGGTCATCGCCGAGCACGGCGACCGGATCGCGATCGGCCTCGACGTGCGCGGCCGCACCCTCGCGGCCCGCGGCTGGACGCGTGAGGGGGGCGACCTCTACGAGGTGCTCGCCCGGCTCGACTCCGAGGGCTGCGCCCGCTACGTCGTCACCGACGTCAACAAGGACGGCATGCTGCAGGGCCCCAACCTCGACCTGCTCCGCGACGTCTGCGGCGCCACCGACGCGCCCGTGATCGCCTCCGGCGG
>JBQGFI010000541.1:0-8086 GCA_052040065.1 Marmoricola sp. | reverse complement strand
CGCCTCCGCCGACCACGTCGCCGCCTTCGTGCTCGAGCCCCAGGGGGTCGACCGCACCCGGGTGACCTGCTCGCTGCTCTTCGCCGAGGACGAGCGGCGCCGCGACGACTTCGACCCCTCCGACGCCGTCGAGCTGTGGGACCTGGTCAACGGCCAGGACTGGGCGGTGTGCGCGTCGGTGCAGCGCGGCATGCGCAGCCGCGGCTACCGGCACGGCTGGTTCGCGCCCATGGAGGACGAGAGCCTCGACATCCGCCGCTGGCTGCTGCCCCGGCTCGGGGGAGAGGCGTCGTGAGCGCGCGCTACGACGTCGTCGTGGTCGGGCTCGGGGCCCTCGGCAGCGCCACCACCTGGCAGCTGGCGCGTCGCGGACGCCGGGTGCTCGGCCTCGAGCGCTTCGCCCTCGGCCACGACCGCGGCGCCAGCCACGACACCAGCCGGATCCTGCGGCACAGCTACCACACGCCGGCGTACGTGCGGCTGACCCAGCAGGCCTACGCCGACTGGGCGCTGCTCGAGCGCGACTCCGGCGAGCAGCTCGTCACCCGGGTCGGCGGTCTCGACCTCTTCCCGCCCGGCGGGGCGATCCCGATCGACGACTACACCGGCTCGCTCGCCGCCGTGGGCATCGAGCACGAGCTGCTCGACGTCGACGAGGTCGGACGCCGCTGGCCGCAGCTGCGGCTGCCCGGGGGCACCGTGACGCTGCACCAGGCCGACGCGTCGATCGTGCCGGCCGGGCGCGGCACCCGCGTGATGCAGGAGCGGGCGCGCCACTACGGGGCCGAGCTGCGCGACCACGTGCGGGTGCGGGGCGTCGACGACCGTGGGGCGCACGGCGTGCGCGTCCGCACCGACGCGGGCGAGGTCGACGCCGCCGCCGTCGTCGTGACGGCCGACGCGTGGGTCGGCGAGGTGCTGGAGGGGCTCGACGTGCGGCTCCCGGTCGAGACCACGCTCGAGCAGGTCACCTACTTCGCCCCCGAGCACCCCGAGGAGTTCGCTCCCGGGCGGCTGCCGCTGTGGATCTGGATGGACGACCCCTGCTACTACGGCTTCCCGACCTACGGCCCGGGGAGCGGGCAGGTGACCGTGAAGGCGGCGCAGGACTGCGGCGGCCCCGTGGTCGACCCCGAGACGCGCGGGTCCGACCCCGACCCCGTCATGGAGGAGCGGCTCGCCGCCCACCTGGCGCGGATGCTCCCCGGCAGCGGACGCCCGGTGCGGTCGCTGCGCTGCCAGTACACCCTCACCCCCGACCGCGACCTGGTGGTCTCGGCGGTGCCCGGGCACGAGCGGGTGGTGGTGGGTCTCGGCGCCGCGCAGGGCTTCAAGTTCGCCCCCACGCTGGGGCGGCTGCTCGGGGACCTCGCCACCGACGGCGCCACGACCACCGACCTGTCGGACTACCGGCTCGACCGTCCCGGCCTCACCGACCCGGCGTACGTCGCCCACTGGCTGGTGTGAGCCGTGGTGCTAGCGCAGCTCCTCGACCGGCAGCCCCACCTCGGTCGCGACCTGGTGGGTGACCCACTCGCGCAGCTGGGTGCGGGTCACGCTGCGGTAGACCAGGGCCGCCACGGAGAGACCGTCGAGCAGCGCGGAGATGCGCGCCACCGATGCGACCGGGTCGTCGCAGCGCAGCTCCCCGCTGGCCGTGCCCTCCTCGATCAGCTGCGTCATCGCGGAGGTCCACCGCTGGTCGAGCGTGCGCAGCACCGCGCGCAGGCGCGGCTCGCGCTGGGCGAGCGCCCAGGCGTCGATCCAGATGCGCCAGCCCTTGGCGGCGCCGGTGGGACCGTAGAGGCGGACCACCCGGCGCAGCCGGTCGGTGGTGCCGGCGGAGGCGGAGACCGCCCGGTCGAGCCGTGCCAGGTCCTGCTCGACGGCGTGGGCGAAGGCCTCCGCGACGAGCTCGTCCTTGGTGCCGAAGTGGTAGAAGACCAGGCCGGGACTGACGCCGAGCTCGTCGGCGACGTCGGCCACCCTGGTGGCCGCCAGGCCCACGCGGTCGAGCAGGTCGGTGGTCGCCTGGAGGATCTCGTCGCGGCGCACCTCCACGGTGCGCCTGCGCCGCGGCGCCCCGGTCCCCATGCCGGGCAGCATAGAAGGAGGCAGTCATGACCCAGCCGGGCGTCGACCCGATGGAGACCGTGCGCGCGGGCGCCGCTCAGGGGGAGGGCCCCGTGCGGATGCTGCCGGCGGCGGCGTACACCTCCGAGGAGGTCCTGGCCTGGGAGCGCCGCCACCTCTTCGCCGGCAGCTGGACCTGCCTCGGGCGGCTCGAGGAGCTGCTGCCCACCGCGGGGGAGCGGCCGGTCACGCAGCGCGCCGTGGCCGTCGGCGACGTCTCGTGCCTGCTGGTCGCCGCGGGCGACGGCGTGCGGATGTACGCCAACACCTGCCGCCACCGCGGCCACGAGATCCTGCCCGACGGGGAGGCGTCGACGCGGCGCAGCATCCTGTGCCCCTACCACGCCTGGACCTACGAGCTCGGCGGCGAGCTGCAGGCGGCCAAGGGCTTCAAGGAGGGCGTCGACGGCTTCCGCTTCGCCGACCACGCCCTGGCCGAGCTGCCGGTGGAGGTCTGGCAGGGCTGGGTCTTCGGCCACGCCGCGCATCCCGTGGGCGACCCGCGGGTGCCGTCGTTCGCGACGCACCTGGGCGACTTCGGGCCGCTCGTGGCGCCGTACGACGCGGGCTCGCTGGTGCTCGCCGACCGGCACGCCTACGAGGTCGCGGCCAACTGGAAGGTGATCGCGGAGAACTACCACGAGTGCTACCACTGTCCGCTGATCCACCCCGAGCTGTGCACGGTCTCGCTGCCCGACAGCGGTGACAACTACGCCCTGCCGGGCGCCTGGGTCGGCGGGTCGATGACCCTGCGCGAGGCCAGCACCACGATGTCGATGACCGGCGAGCTCGCGGCCACCCCGCTGCCGGGCGTCGACCCGCGCAAGGTCGAGTACGTGCACCTGCTGCCCAACCTGCTCGTCTCCGCCCACCCCGACTACGTGATGACCCACCGGCTGGTGCCGCTCGCGCCGGGACGGACCTGGGTCGAGTGCTCCTGGTACGTCGCGCCGGGCGCCGACGGCTCCGTGCCCGAGGCGCGGGGTGCCGTCGACTTCTGGGACCTCACCAACAAGCAGGACTGGGCGGCGTGCGAGTCGGTGCAGCGTGGGCTGCAGAGCCCGCACTTCGTGCCCGGACCCTTCGCCCCCAACGAGGACGCCGTCGCGCGCTTCGTCTCGCTGGTCTCCCGCGGCTACCTCGAGGGCACGCTCGTCGGCTGACGGGGCACCGACTCCCGCCAGGTGCGGGTGTGCACCTCGACGCCGTCGTCGAGCGCGCGCGTCGTCACCACCACGTCGACCCGGTCGGCGTGCACGTCGACCTGCATCGTGGCCTCGGTGCGCCCCGAGACCCCGGGCCACGCGAGGTCGTAGGCGCACTCGGCGTGCGCCTGCTGGGCGAAGCTGCGCCGGTCGACGCTGACCGAGCCGGCGTAGGTCTCGGTGGCGGTGCCCTGGTGCGGCACGGCGTAGGTCGCCCCGTGGCGCACCGCGCACGTCGTGCGTCGTCGCAGCACGTCGCGGGTGACGGTCCAGTCGACGCCCTCGCCGTCCTCCCCGGCCGTGGCGGCGCCCGGGGCGAAGCCGGGGTGCTCGCGCGGGCCGTCCCACACGGGCAGCTCGAGCACCGCCTCGTGCACGGTCAGCGTCACGGGGGCGGGGGGCGCGACCGTGGTGGGCCAGTCGGTGCCCGCGACGCTGACCCGCCAGGAGTGACCGGGGTCGGCCCGGTGGGCGACGGCGTCGAGGGGCACGTCGACGGCGTACACCTCCCCGGGCACGAGTGGGGCGGGCGTCCCGTGGACGCCGTCGCGGAAGGCGAGGTCGAGGGTGCCGCGGGTGACCAGCTCGGAGGTGCCGTCGGGGAAGACGTCGCAGAGCTTCACCGACACCGAGGCGGCGGGCGCGTCGGCGCTGACCCGCATCCGCACCCTCGGCTCGCCGAGCACGACCTCACCGCTGGCGTGCCAGTCCCAGGTCAGCGAGCGGGCGTCGTCCTCGCGCTGGTCGAGCGACTGTCCCCAGGGCAGGTGGCCGGCGCAGTCGATCCAGGCCGCCGTGCCGACGTCGGGGTCGACCGCGAGGTGGCGGGGCCCGGGGAGGGCCCGGGTCGTCGCGCTCAGGTGCGGGGAGGGCCAGGCGTCGCGCACCCAGAAGCCGTGGTGCAGGTCCAGCTCGGGCTCGGGACGGGTGCTGGTGCGCACGAAGACGTCGGCCGACCCCGAGTCCTGCTCTGGCCGGGGCGCGCCACGACCCCGCAGCCAGTGGTCCCACCACGCCACCAGCTCGGTCTCGAGGTCCAGCCGGGGGCCGGGCATCGCCGTGGTGGCGTCGGCGTGGGCCCACGGCCCCGCGAGCAGCCGGTGCGGCACCCCCAGTCGGCGCAGCGCGGCGAGGGTGCGGAAGGCGACGTTGCTGTAGCCGTCGGCCCAGCCGGTCACCAGCATCACCGGGCAGCCGATCCGGTCGTAGCCGGCGTCGGGACCGGTGGCGGGCGTCCGCACCGAGCCGCCGCGCCAGTACTCCCCGTCACGGGTCTCGCGCAGCCAGGTCAGCACCCACGGCTCCTGGGTCTCCAGGCGGCGGTGCCACTCCTCGCGCCAGCCCTCGCCCCAGACGGCGGGCACGGGCGGCAGCTGGCACATCGGCGTCATGTAGTGGCAGTAGTCGACCAGGTCGAGCAGCTTCAGCGCACCGCCGCGGTAGTGCACGTCGTCGGTCCAGCGGTCGTCGCTGGCGTAGATCGCGCAGACCGCCTTCAGCGCGGGTGGCCGCTCGCAGGCGAGCTGCAGCGCGTTGAAGCCCGAGTAGGAGGTGCCCCACATCCCCACGCCGCCGTCGCACCACTCCTGCGCGGCGAGCCACGCGATCACGGTGGCCAGGTCGCGCTGCTCCACGGGCGGGTACTCGTCGCGTGCGTCGCCGCCGGAGGAGCCGGTGCCGCGCAGGTCGACGCGGCACACGGCGTAGCCGTGCCGGTCGCGCAGGGAGCGGTAGCTCTCGGCGTACGACGAGGTCAGGTCGTCCTTGCGGTAGGGGAGCGCCTCGAGCAGGCACGGCTGCGGCTCGTCGGTGGCGGGCAGGTAGAGCGTGGCGGCGAGCTCGACGCCGTCGTCCATCGGGATCCGCACCTCCAGCTCCCGGGCCGGGGCCGTCACGAGGCGCTCACCGGACCACCAGCCGCTGCACCAGCGCCGGGTCGAGGCCCTCGCTGGTGTGGCCGTCGCGCCCCACCATCGTCGGCGAGGCGAGCAGCGCGTTGAGCACGGCCTCCTCGCTGGCGTCGACGACCGCGGCGAAGAGGTCGTCGAGCGCGGCGCCGCCCACGGAGCCGGACGCCGCCCCGCCGCGCTCGGCGCGCGCCGTCGTCGAGGCGGCCAGGAAGACCTCGCCGCTGCCGTGGTGGGCCGTCGAGCCGGTGCGCGCCAGCCCCAGCCCGACCCGGCGGGCCAGCCGGGAGCACCCGGCGCCGTCGACGGGCGCGTCGGTCACGACGACGCCGATGCAGGAGCCGCCCGGAGGTGGTGCCGGAGCCTCGGGCTCGCCCAGGAGCAGGCCCACGGGCACGCCCGCGACGGTCAGCCGCGACCGCTCCCCGAAGTTGGTGAGCAGCAGCACCGCGACCGTGTGCCCGGCCGGGGTGACGCGGGAGGAGGTGCCGATGCCGCCCTTGAAGCCCAGGCACGACATCCCCGTGCCCGCCCCGACCGACCCCTCCTCGACCGTCGTGGAGCCGCGGCTCGCCAGGGCCGCGTCGTGCGCCGCACGGACGTCGTCGGGCACCAGCTGCATCCGCCGGCAGTCGTTGAGCCAGGAGTCGTCGCACTCGGCGACCACGGGGATCACGACCTCCTCCGCCACCCCCGGGTCGCCCTCGAGGGCGAGCCCGCACGCGGCGTCGTAGACCCGGCCCAGCTGCATCGTCGAGGTGAGCCACACCGGCGTCTCGAGCAGACCCCACTCGGCGGCGGTGAGCATCCCGGTGCACTCGCCGGCGCCGTTGAGCACCGCACCCCCGGCCGCCAGCGGGCGTCGGTAGGCGTCGTCGGCGAGCACCAGCGCCGTCACGCCGGTGCGGGCGGAGCCGCGTCCGCGCGGCGGTGGCGCCTCGTCGCGGTGCAGCGTGGTGTGGCCCAGCCCGACCCCGGCCACGTCGAGCACCGAGTTGCCGGGTCCGGTCGGCAGCGGGCCGATGCGGATCCCCAGGTCACGCGCGCGGGGCATGTGGCCATACTGACCCATGGATCAGTTGCGCGCACCCGTGGTCTGGTCGCCGCGCACCCTCGAGCACGACCCCCGGCGCGAGGTCTGGGTGGGCGTCGCGACACCCGCGACCGAGGTGGCCGAGCGGGTCACCGTGATCCGCGACGAGCTCGTCCGGGCCGGGTGCCCGCTGCTCGAGGCCGCGCCGCACGACGACGTCGCCCTGCGCCGGGTGCACGGTGAGGGGCTGCTCGACTTCCTGCGCACGGCCGCGGCGCGCTGGGCCGCCGGACCGTACGCCGACCTCGTCGGCCAGGACCGCGTGGTGCCCTACCTCTTCCCCACCCCGGCGATGACGGCCGGGCTGCCGGCCCGGCCCGCCACTGCGGTGCACGCCGAGGCGGGTCGTCACGCCTACGACACGACGACGCTGGTCGGCCCCGGCACGTGGGAGGCGGCGCGCGCGGCGGTCGACTGCGCGCTGCAGGCGAGCGAGCTGGTGCTCGACGGCGCGTCCCTGGCCTACGCGCTGTGCCGGCCGCCCGGCCACCACGCGACGCCCGACGGCTTCGGCGGGTCCTGCTACCTCAACAGCGCGGCCGTCGCCGCCCAACGGCTGCGCGACGGCGGCGCGAGGAGGGTCGGGGTCGTCGACCTCGACGCGCACCACGGCAACGGCACGGCGGCGGTCTTCTACGCCCGCGCCGACGTGCTCTACGGCTCGGTGCACGTCGACCCGGCCGCCGGGTGGTTCCCCCACGTCGTCGGCCACGCCGACGAGACCGGCACCGGGGAGGGTGGTGGCGCCACCCGCCACGTCGTCCTGGCGGAGGGCGCCGGCGACCGGGCCTGGCTGCGGGCCGTCGCCGACCTCGCCGGCTGGGTGGTCGAGGCGGGCTGCGACGCCCTGGTGGTCTCGCTCGGCGTCGACGCGGCGGCCGACGACCCCGAGAGCCCGCTACTGGTCACGGCCGACGGCTACCACCGGGCCGGCGCGCTGCTCGGCCGGACCGGCCTGCCTGCGGTGGTGGTGCAGGAGGGCGGCTACCACCTGCCCACGCTCGGCGGGCTGGTGCGCACCTACCTCGAGGGCCACGCCCTCAGCGCGGACGCAGCGACCGCACGGCCGCGCTGAACTCCCCGGGGTCGACGTCGCCGCGCCGCAGCACCTCGCGCGCTCCCGACGGCGACTCCAGCCGCGCGCGCCACGACGGCGACCTCGGCGAGCCGTCGACGTCGACCCGCACGTCGGCGTCGGTGAGGTCGAAGCTGCGGCTGCCCTCGCCCCGCTCCACGGTGAGCGTGCCGTCGCGCAGCGTGACCACGCTCGGCGCGAGCGCGCCCACGCCCCACAGCGCCGCCCCCGCGAGCAGCGCCAGACCCACCGCCGTGACCAGCCGGCCGGAGTCGGTCTCGGCGAGGTAGGCGAAGCCGAGCAGCACCGCACCGATCGCCGCGACCACGAAGACCAGCCCGGCGACGTACTGCAGCGCCGGCCGCCCCTGCCACCGCAGGTACGTCGCGGGCTGCCCCGCGCCTGTTTCCGGCTCGGGCTCCGGTGCGGTCTCCGGTTCGGGTTCCGGCTCGGGTTCGGGTTCGGGCTCGGGTTCGGGTTCCGGCTCGGGTTCGGGTTCCGGCTCGGGTTCCGGCTCGGGTTCCGGCTCGGGTTCCGGCTCTGGCTCGGGTTCCGGTTCCGGTTCGCTGTCGGCGTCACTGGCGTCGCCGATCTTGGCCAGCTCACCGCCGACCTCGACGGTGTCGTCCTCCTCGGCGGTGATGGACAGCAGCGTGCCGGCCACGGGCGAGGG
>JBQGFI010000540.1:0-2628 GCA_052040065.1 Marmoricola sp. | reverse complement strand
CCGATCTCGCGCGCGATCTGGTAGCGCAGGTAGCCCACGTCGTAGCCGACGCCGCGGGTGCCGTAGGAGCCGAGGTGGGAGAGGTCCTTGCGCAGCTTGGCGCTGTTGACGCCGGCGGCCTGGGCGAGCTCGAGGCTCGAGCAGGTCGTGGTGCCGGCCTCGTGCATCGCGTTGAGCGCCCGCAGGTAGACCGGGAGACGGGCGACCGTCGCCTCCGGGATCCTTGCCGCACTCACTTGCCGATGGCCTCTTTCCGCACGTCGCGGGTGCCCTCCACGGGCCTGCCCTGCGTCACTGTAGGAGTTTGTGAACGTGCGAACAAACTCGGTGACCGGGCGGGCTACCACATGTGAGAAGTCACACGCGATGCGGGGTGGCGCACGACGGGGTGCACGGTCAGCCCAGCGCGGCGCGCAGCCGGGCCTCGTCGACCCGCCAGAAGTCGTGGCGACGCCCGTCGACGAGCGTGACCGGCACCTGCTCGCCGTACTCCTGCTGCAGGCGGGGGTCGGTGTCGACGTCGACCACGGCGTAGGACGTGCCGAGGTCGGCGCACACCCGTGCGACCACCTCGAGCGCCTGGTCGCACAGGTGGCAGCCCTGGCGCGAGTAGACCAGCACCCGCTCCGCGACGCCGCTGCTCACCGCAGCAGCCCGGTCTCGCGACCACGGGCCTCGGCGCGCAGCCGGCTCCGCTGGATCTTGCCCGTGGCGGTGCGCGGCAGGTCGTCGACCACGCGCACCACGGCCGGCACCTTGAAGCGGGCGAGCCGGGCCTCGCAGTGGCGGCGCACCCGGGCCTCGAGCGCGTCGGGGTCGGGCAGGTCGGCGTCGGGCGCGTGGGTGACGTAGGCGACCACGGCCTCCCCGGTCCGGTCGTCGTCGACGCCCACGACGGCGACCACCCCCACCTCCGGCAGCTCGGCGACGACCTCCTCGACCTCGGTCGGGAAGACCTGGAAGCCCGAGACCACGACCACGTCGCTGACGCGGTCGACCAGGTGCAGCTCGCCCGCGCCGTCGAGCAGGCCGACGTCACCGGTGTTCCACCACCCGTCGGGGCCGGGACCGCCACGACCCTCGGGCCAGTAGCCGGAGAAGAGCTGGGGTCCGCGCACCAGGATCTGGCCGGGGTCACCCTCCACCGGCGGCTCGCCGCGGTCGTCGACCAGCCGCAGGCCGACGCCGGGCAAGGGCCGACCGACCGACCCTGCGGACGCCGGCTCCTCGCCGACGAGCGTCGAGGTGACCACCGGACCGCACTCGGTCAGGCCGTAGCCCTGGTGCACCGGCAGCCCGGTGCGGCGGCTGAACTGCGCGGCCACGTCGTGCCCGAGCGCGGCCGAGCCGCTGAGCACCAGCCGCAGCGGGCCGAGTCGCTCCTCGAGCCCGGGCACCTGCAGCCAGGCGTCGAGGGCCGTCGGCGCGACCGGCGCGACGGTGATCGCCTCGTCCTCGATCAGGTCGAGGGACGCCTCGGCCGCGAAGCCGTCGACCAGCACCAGCCGGGCGTGCTGGCGCAGCACCTGACCCAGCACCGCGCCGAGGCCGTAGGAGTGGTGCAGCGGGAGCACGCCCAGCACCACATCGCGGCCGTGCAGCATCGGCTGCGTGGCGGAGGCGACCTGGTCGACGTTGGCGAGCAGCGCGCGGTGGGTGAGCATCGCCGCGCGGGGTCGCCCGGACGCGCCGCTGGTGTAGAGCAGCGCCGCCAGCGACTCGCCGTCGGCCCGCACCGGCACCGGGTGGCCCCCGCCCCTCACCAGCTGGTCCCAACCCCGCTCGCCGGGCAGCACCGTGGTGCCGATGGTCACGATCCGCGGGCCGCTGGACTCCTCGCGCCGGGCCGTGACCAGCGCCTCCCCGAGTCCCTGCACCGCCGCGCGCACGGTGGTCACGGCGGCGCCGTCGCAGACCACCAGGCGGGCACCGGAGTCGACCAGCGTGCGGAGCAGCTCACCGGTGGAGACGGCGGGGTCGACCGGCACGGCGACCATCCCCGCGCGCAGCGTGCCGAGGTACGCCGCCACGGACTCGATCCGGTTGCGCGCCACGACCACCACCCGCACGCCGGCGACGAGGCCGGCGTCGAAGAGCCCCTGGGCCACCCGTCGCGCCAGGTCGTCGAGGTCGGCCCAGGTCACGCTGCGCCCGGTCTCGGCCTCGGAGAGCGCGGTCTTGCCGGGCTCCTCGAGGCCCGCCCTGGTGAGCAGCTCGGCCAGGTTCGCCTCCATCGCAGGAGTCTCCCACAGCGGTCGTGCCGGGCTGCGCCCGTGCCCGGCACGACGGCCGGGTTCCACCGTGTCCACGGGGCCTCTATGTTGACCGCGTGACGCCCCCGCGCGATCGAGCAGCCGGTCGACGGTCCTCCGACCGACCGACGTCCCGCCCGCCCAACCTGCAGCGGCGCTCCCAGCTGGCCGGGGAGGCCGCCGCCGCCGTCGCCGAGGTCGAGAGCGCGCTGACCGTCGCGCCCGACCCGGCCGCGGCCGCCTTCTTCGACGTCGACAACACCGTGATGCAGGGCGCCTCGATCTTCCACCTGGCCCGCGGGCTGCACCGACGCGAGTTCTTCACCACGCGCGACATCCTCGGGGCGGCCTGGAAGCAGGCCTACTTCCGCCTCGT
>JBQGFI010000539.1:0-11848 GCA_052040065.1 Marmoricola sp. | reverse complement strand
CCGCGCCGTCGAGGAGCTCGACCTCCTCGGGCGCGTAGCCGAAGCGGAGGTGCCCCTCGCGGGTCGCGCGGAGCCGGGCGAGGCCGGCCTCCGTGCGCGCCACGGCGAGCTGCCCGCCGCGCACCTGGTCGGCCTCGATGCCCTCGCGCCGCATCACCGCGAGGCACTCGTCGATGGTCTCGGTCAGCGCGCGCTGGAAGGCGACCACCGACTCGGTGCCGGCACGCCGCGCGTAGACCGCGCGGTTGCCGGGCAGCAGCGTCGACATCCAGCCGCCGTTGCGCCCCGAGGCGCCGTAGCCGACGCGCTCGGCCTCCAGCACCACGATCCTGGCCTCCGGGTGGCGCCGGCGGGCGTAGTACGCCGTCCAGAGCCCGGTCAGCCCGCCCCCGACGACCACGAGGTCGGCCTCGTCGGGCAGCGCCGCGACGGGCGCCACGGCCCCCGGTGTCGCCGCCATCCAGTGGCTGACCTCGCCGTTGCGCACCGCCGCTCCGGTCGCGGGGGGCTCGCTCACCCCAGCAGCTCGTCGCCGGTCTTGAGGGCGCGGTCGAGGATGTCGAGGCCCTCGCGGACCTCGGCGTCGGAGGTGGTGCAGGGCGGGACCAGGTGGATCCGGTTGGCGGTGGCGAAGGGCAGCAGCCCCAGCGAGCGGCACGCGGCAGCGACCTTGCCGGCCGACTCGACCGCGAGCGGCTCGCGGGTCTGCCGGTCGGCGACCAGCTCGACGGCCCAGAAGACCCCGAGGCCGCGCACCTCGCCGACCACCGGGTGCCGCTCGGAGATCTCGGCCAGCGCGGGTCCGATGACGTCGCTGCCCAGCCGCGCCGCGTGCTCGACCACACCGTCGTCGGCCATCGCGGTGAGCGTCGCGACCGCGGCGGCCGCGGCCAGCGGGTGGCCGGAGTAGGTCAGGCCACCCGGGTAGGCGCGGTGGTCGAAGTGCGCCGCGATCTCGTCGCTGATCGCCACACCGCCCATCGGCACGTAGCCGGAGTTGACCCCCTTGGCGAAGGTCACCAGGTCGGGCCGCACGTCGTGGTGGTCGAGCGCCAGCCACGCGCCGGTGCGCCCGAAGCCGGCCATCACCTCGTCGAGGATCATCACGATCCCGTGGGTGTCGCAGAGCTCCCGCACGCCGGCCAGGTAGCCGGGCGGGGGCGGCATCACGCCGGCGGTGCCGGGCACGGTCTCGAGCAGGACCGCGGCGATGGTGCCCGGACCCTCCATCTCGATGGTGCGGCGCAGGTGCGCCAGGGCGCGCTCGCACTCCTCGGCCTCGGTGGTGGCGTGGAACTCCGAGCGGTAGAGGAAGGGCCCGAAGAAGCGGGCCACGCCCTCGGTGCCGAGGTCGTTGGCGTAGCGGCGCGGGTCGCCCGTGAGGTTGATCGCGACCTGGGTGCCGCCGTGGTAGCTGCGGTAGGTGGTCAGCACCTTGTGGCGACCGGTGGTCAGTCGCGCCATCCGGACGGCGTGCTCGTTGGCGTCGGCGCCGCCGTTGGTGAAGAAGACCTTGTCGAGCCCCTCGGGCATCCGCTCGGCGATCAGCCGGGCGGCCTCCGAGCGGGCGTCGTTGACGTGCGCCGGCGCCACGGTGCACAGCGTCGCGGCCTGCCGCTGGATCGCCTCCACGACGCGGGGGTGCTGGTGCCCCAGGTTGGTGAAGACCAGCTGCGAGGAGAAGTCGAGGTAGGAGCGTCCGTCGGCGTCCCAGATCGTCGAGCCGTCGGCGCCGACCACCTCCATCGGGGTGATCTCGGCCTGGGCGGACCAGGAGTGGAAGACGTGGGCGCGGTCGAGCTCGTAGGCGCGGGTCATGTCGGTCTCCTCAGAGGTGGTGTGGACAGGGGCTGTCGAGCTGGGTGTCGTCCCGGTGCGTGGATGAGTGCCGCCGACGAGGGAGCCGTGGCGGAGCCACGGCGACTGAGGAGAAGGTGCTCAGGTGCGTGCCGGGGCGGCACCCAGCCGACATCTGCCCTGTCCTCACGACCTCTCAGACGTTGGTGGGGAAGCCGAGGTCGACGCCGCCGTGGCTGGGGTCGAGCCAGCGGGTGGTCACGACCTTGCCCCGGGTGAAGAAGTGGACGCCCTCGGTGCCGTGGGCGTGGGAGTCGCCGAAGAGGCTGTGCTTCCAGCCGCCGAAGGAGTAGTAGGCCATCGGCACGGGGATCGGCACGTTGATGCCGATCATCCCGACCTCCACCTCGTTCTGGAAGCGCCGGGCGGCGCCGCCGTCGTTGGTGAAGATCGCGGTGCCGTTGCCGTAGCGGTTGGCGTTGACCAGCGCCAGCGCCTCGTCGTAGGTCTCGACGCGCAGGACGCTGAGCACGGGGCCGAAGATCTCGTCGGTGTAGACGCTCATCTCGGGGGTCACGTGGTCGAGCAGCGTGGGGCCGACGAAGAAGCCCTCGCCGTCCGCGTCGGGCTGCACCTCGCGACCGTCGACGACGACCTTCGCGCCGGCCCGCTCCCCCGCGTCGACGTACGACGCCACGCGCTCCTGCGCCGCCCGGGTCACCAGCGGACCCATGTCGCAGCCCCGGGTGCCGTCGCCGGTGCGCAGCGCCTCGGAGCGCTCGCGGATCTTGTCGACGAGGGTGTCGCCGATCGCGCCGACGGCCACCAGCGCCGAGATCGCCATGCAGCGCTCCCCCGCCGAGCCGTAGCCGGCGTTGACCGCCTGGTCGGCGGCGAGGTCGAGGTCGGCGTCGGGCAGCACGACCATGTGGTTCTTGGCGCCACCCAGGGCCTGCACCCGCTTGCCGTGCTTGGTGCCCTGCTCGTAGATGTACTGCGCGATGGGGGTGGAGCCGACGAAGCTCACGCTCTTGACGTCGTCGTGCTCGAGCAGCGCGTCGACCGCGACCTTGTCGCCGTTGACGACGTTGAAGACGCCGTCGGGCAGGCCCGCCTCGCGCCAGAGCTCGGCCATCCACAGCGCGGCGCTGGGCACCTTCTCGCTCGGCTTGAGCACCACGGTGTTGCCCGCCGCGATGGCGACGGGGAAGAACCACATCGGCACCATCGCCGGGAAGTTGAAGGGGCTGATGATCGCCACCGGGCCCAGCGGCTGGCGCACCGAGTGCACGTCGACGCCGGTGGAGGCGCTCTCGGTGAAGCCGCCCTTGAGCAGGTGCGGGATCCCGCAGGCGAACTCGACGACCTCGCGCCCGCGGGCCACCTCGCCGGCGGCGTCGGAGAGGACCTTGCCGTGCTCGCGCGTGATCAGCGCGGCCAGCTCGTCGGCCCGGGCGGTGAGCAGCTCCCGGAAGCGGAAGACGACCTGCGTGCGCTGGCTCAGCGAGGTGTCGCGCCAGCCCGGGTACGCCGCCTTGGCTGCGGCGACCGCGGCGTCGACCTCGTCGGCGGAGGCGAGCGCGACGTGCGCGTCGACGCTGCCGGTGGCGGGGTTGGTGACCTCGCCGTGCTGCCCGCTGGTGCCCGCGACGGCGGCGCCGTCGATCCAGTGTCCGATGCTCGTCGTCATGCTTCCATCCTCGGCGCTGCGGAAGGTGGACGTCAGGGACGTTGCGTCGCACGTCGCGACGTTCAGGCGACATACTGTCGCCGTGGTGACCGTGGCCGAGGTGCTGGAGACCGAGCCGGTGCGCCGGGGCGCCCCGGAGGTGCTCGCCGGGCACGACGCCCTCGACGGCGCCGTGCGGTGGGTGCACGTGAGCGACGTGCCGCGCGTGGCCGGGCTGATCGACGGCGGCGAGCTGCTGCTGACCACCGGCGGCTTCCTCGACCTGCCCGACGCCGACGCCCTCGCCGAGCTCGACCGGGTCGTCGACGGCGGCGCGGCGGGGGTGGTGCTGGAGCTCGGCCGGGCGCCGAGCGCGGCCGTGGTGGCACGGGCCCGCGAGCGCGGGCTGCCGCTCGTCGTGCTGCACGAGCGCGTGCGCTTCGTGGAGATCACCGAGCAGGTGCACCGGCGCCTGGTCGCCGCCCAGCTGGAGCAGGTGACCTTCGCCGCGGAGGTGCACGACACCTTCACCACGCTCGGCCTGCGCCGGGCCGACCGGGGCGCCATCCTCGACGCGGCCGCCCGGCTGCTCCCCGGGCCGGTCGTGCTGGAGGACCAGCGTCGCCGGGTGCTGGGCTCCGCCACCCTCGGCGGCGCGAGCGACCTGCTCGAGGAGTGGGAGGCGCGCTCGCGGTTGGCCACCTGGCGCACCGGCACCGACGTGGGAGGCCCGGAGCGCTGGCTGACCACGACCGTCGGCGTGCAGGGCCGCGTGTGGGCCCGCCTCGTGGCGCCGCAGCCCCCCGACGCCGCACGGGCCGCCGTGGTGCTCGAGCGGGCGGCGCAGGCCCTCGAGCTCGGCCGGATGATCGAGCGCGACGACGCGGCGACCGAGCTGCGGCTGCACGGCTCGCTCCTCTCCGACCTCGTCTCGGGCCGCCTCGCCGACGAGCCCGCCGCGCTCGCCCGGCTGCGGGCCGTCGGCCTGCGGCCGGCCCGGGCCTACGTCGGCCTGGTCGCCGCCGCCGTCCCCGGCGCCGAGCCGGTCGGCCGGCTCCGCCGGCTGCTGGAGGCGAGCCGCGCCGAGGGGCTGGTCGCCCCGCTCGACGAGCGTCACGTCGGGGTTCTGCTCGCCGCGGACGACCCCGACGAGGTGCTCGCACGGCTCCGGCCCGACGACCTGCTGCTGGCCGCCGGCGAGACGGTCGCCCGGCTCACCGACGTGCCCGGGTCGTGGCGGGCGGCGCGCGCGGTCGCCGACGTCGCCGCCGACCTGCCGCGCCGTGCGGGCGTCGTCCGTCACGCGGACGTGCGGCTCCACGGGCTGCTCGCCTCGCTGGGCGACTCGACGGCGCTGTCGGCCTTCGTGGAGGCCGAGCTCGGCCGGGTGCTGGCCCACGACGCCCGCCACGGCACCGACCTGCTCGGACTGCTGCGCGCCTTCCTCGACGCCGGCGGGCAGGTCACCGCGCTGGCCCGGGCCACCCACCGCAACCGCTCCTCGCTCTACCCCGCCCTCACCCGCCTCGCGGAGGTCGTCGGCCACCCGCTCGACACCCCCGCCTCCCGCACCTCCCTCTCCGTCGCCCTGCTCGCCCACGACCTGGGCCGCACGCGCTGAGGTCGGGTCGCCGGGTCTCCACACCGCTCAGGCGGGGTCGCTGGGACGCCGGTCGGCGAGACCGGCCATGCCCCAGCGGACCAGGGCGGTGGAGACCGCGCCGGCGCGGGCCGCGGCGCCGACGCCCGGGCCCCACACCGGCAGGCGCAGCATCCGGCGGGCCCACGGGGGCAGCAGGGCGACGCCGCCGGCGGCGATGAGGCCGTAGCCGGGGCGGGCGAGCAGCGGCACGGGCGGGTGGAGCAGCATGAAGCGCGTCGCCTCGCGCGCCGCGGGCGAGGCCTCGAGCTCGGGGCGGTAGGCCGCGAGACGGGCCTCGAGCCCGGCCACCGACTCCGGCAGGTCGGTCGCTCCCAGCCGCGAGGCGGCGAGGTTGGTCTGCCGCACGAAGAGGTCGGCCTCCTCGGGCGTCAACGGCGTGGCGGCGTAGCGCTGGTAGGCGTGCAGGAAGGACCACACCTCGGCCACGTGGACCCACCGCAGCAGGTGGGGGTCGTCGGCGGCGTACGGCGTGCCGCGGTGGTCGGTGCCGCGCACCCGGCGGTGCACCGCCCGCACCACGGCGATCGCCTGCTCGGCGTCGGCGACGGTGCCGAAGGTGGTGGTGGCCAGGTAGTGGCTGGTGCGCTGCAGCCGCCCCCACGGGTCACCCTGGTAGCCGGAGTGCTCGGCGACGCCGGCCATCGCGCCGGGGTGCAGCGACTGCAGCAGCAGCGCGCAGATCCCGCCGGGGAACATCGCGGCGTCGGCGTTGACGCGCCAGACCGGGTCGTCGGCGGTGAACCAGCGCTCGCCCTCGGCGCCCCAGATGCGCTGCGCCCGCTCGGGGGCGTCGTCGCCCGCCACCTTCGAGCGGAGCGCGAGCCCGAGGCGTCGCTGGACCGGTCGCAGCAGGGCATCCATGGGCGAGGGGTACCCCGGCGTCCGCCGGCCGCTCAGTACGGCGCGGGCCACGCGTGCTGCGGCAGCAGCTCGCGCAGCGGCACACGGCGGCCGCGGCCCAGCACGACCTCGGTGTCGAGGTTGCCGGAGTCGACCAGTCGGAGCAGCTCCCGGCAGCGCCCGCACGGCGGCAGCACGAAGAGCGTGCCGCTCTCGTCGAGCCAGACCGCGACCACCTCGTGGACGCGCGACTCCCCCGACGTCACCATCGCGGCCACGGCCGCGTGCTCGGCGCAGAAGCCGATGCCCGACGGCAGGTCGAGGCAGACGCCGGTGTGGACGGCTCCCGACGCCGTGACCAGCGCGGCGCCCACCTGCCCGGCCCTGGCCTCGCGGCTCCCGCTCAGCGGTCGCTCGCGCACCACCGCCCGCGCGAGGTCGACCAGGGCGTCGTCGTCCACGGACTCAACGTCGTCCGGTGCGGAGCATCCCGCGCGCGATCTCGCGCACGGCGGTGCGGGCCAGCGACTTGAAGAGCGGCGAGCCCACCACCTCCTCGACGGTCGACCTGGGCCGGGCCGGGGCCTTGCGTCGCGTCGGACGGGTGGCGCGGTCGGCCTCCGCGCGCAGCCGGTCCTCCAGGGAGTCGGGGGTCGTCTCGGCCGCCGCCTTCTCCGCGCCGCGCGCCAGCCTGCCCGCCAGCAGCTCGCGGGCGGACTCGCGGTCGACGGTGGCGGCGTACCGGGGGTGCAGCGGCGAGGCCGCCACCGCCTGCGCCATGGCGGCCGGGTCGGCCGGGCCCATCAGCGAGCGCGGCGCGGGCAGGCGGGTCCAGGCGACCGGGGTGGGGGCACCGCGCTCGTCCATCACGGTGACCACCGCCTCGCCGATGCCGAGGGAGAGGATCACGCGGCCGAGGTCGTCGTAGGAGGAGAAGGGGTAGGTGGCCACCGTCTGCTTGAGCGCCTTGGCGTCCTTGGGGGTGGCGGCGCGCAGCTGGTGCTGGATGCGGGAGCCCAGCTGGGCGAGCACGTCGTCGGGCACGTCGGTCGGCTGCTGGGTCACGAAGAAGACGCCGACGCCCTTGGAGCGGATCAGCCGGACGGTGCGCGCCACGGCGTCGAGGAACGACGCGGAGGCGTCGTCGAAGAGCAGGTGGGCCTCGTCGAAGAAGAAGACCAGCTTGGGCTTGTCGATGTCGCCGACCTCGGGCAGCTCGTTGAAGAGGTCGGCGAGCAGCCACATCAAGAAGGTGGAGAAGACGGCGGGACGGTCCTGCAGCCGCGGCAGCTCGAGCAGCGAGATCACGCCGCGCCCGTCGGCGTCGAGGCGCATCAGGTCGGCGGTCTCCAGCTCCGGCTCGCCGAAGAAGGCATCGGCACCCTGGTCCTCGAAGGCGATCAGCTCGCGCAGGATCACCCCGGCCGTGGCGGAGGAGAGGCCGCCGAGCTCCTTGAGCTCGGCCTTGCCCTCGTCGGAGACCAGGTGCTTGACCACCACGCGCAGGTCGGCGAGATCGAGCAGCGGCAGGCCCGCCTCGTCGGCGTAGTGGAAGACCAGTCCGAGCGAGGACTCCTGGGTGTCGTTGAGCCCGAGCACCTTGGAGAGCAGGGTCGGCCCGAAGGCCGTCATGGTCACCCGCAGCGGGATGCCGGTGCCGACGCCGCCGATCGCGAAGTACTCCACGGGGTAGCCCGTCGCCTGCCACTGCTGCCCCAGCGACGCGGCCCGCTCGACGAGGCGCGGATCGGACCGGCCGGGCACGGAGAGGCCCGAGAGGTCGCCCTTGATGTCGGCGGCGAAGACCGGCACGCCAGCGGCCGAGAGCTGCTCGGCGAGCAGCTGCAGCGTCTTGGTCTTGCCGGTGCCGGTCGCCCCGGCGACCAGCCCGTGCCGGTTGAGCATCGCGAGCGGGATGCGGACCGGGCAGTCGGCCACGACCGTCGCGGCGTCCGACATCAGCGCCCCGAGCTCGAGCGCCGGACCCTCGAAGGCGTAGCCGGGCCTGACCTGGTCGGCGATCGACTCACTCATGCCCGCACAGTAGGCGCAGACCGGGGCTCCCTCTATCGTGACCGCGTGATCTTCAAGCGGGTGGGCGCCGACCGGCCCTACCCTGCCCACGCGCTGCAGCCGCGCGACTGGGCGGCGCTCCCGCCGCGGCAGATCCGCCTCGACGAGCTGGTCACGACCAAGGACACGCTCCACCTCGCGACGCTGCTCGACGAGGACTCCACCTTCTTCGGCGACCTCTTCGCCCACGTCGTGGAGTGGCGCGACGAGCTCTACCTCGAGGACGGCCTCCACCGGGCCCTGCGCGCCGCGCTGCAGCAGCGGCACGTGCTGCACGCCCGGGTCCACGTGGCCGACGAGACGTCGGCGGGTCCGAGCTGATGCGTCGCCGCACCGTGGTGTCGGGCGCGACGCTCGTCGTGCTGCTGCTCGTGCTGTGCGGCATGGCGTGGTGGGGCTTCCAGGCGGCGACGCAGCCGCTGCCCGGCAGCGCGGCGCAGACCGATGAGGACTGCGCCGAGGAGGAGCGGCAGGTCAAGCGCTTCGTCGACCGCGGCGACGTGCAGGTCAGCGTCTTCAACGCCGGCAGCACCTCCGGGCTCGCCGGACGCACGCTCGACCAGCTCGAGGACCGCGGCTTCGTCGGCGGCAACGCCGGCAACGCGCCGCCGCGCTCCGGCGTACGCCGCGCGGTCGTGTGGACCACCGACGAGGACGTCACCGCGGCCCGCCTGGTCGCCCGCAACCTCGGCCGCGGCGTGCGGGTGCGCGTCGTCGACCGCGACCTCGGACCCGGCGTCGACGTGCTCGTCGGTGACGAGCTCGGCGCACTCGCGCCCAACGGTCCTCGCCGCCTGGAGCTCCCCGAGCCCGTCGAGCAGTGCATCCAGGTGGACTGACCCGGCCGCTGGCTCGTCCTGGGCCCGTCCTGGGCCGGTCGCGGGGTGGGGGCTCAGGGCGGGTCGGTGCCCAGCCACTGGGCGAGGCGCCCGCCGAGGGAGACCATCCGCAGCCGCTTCTCCGCGGCCTCGCGCTCGGCGCGGGGCGTGACCACGAGCAGGTCGTCGCCGTGGCGCAGCACCGTGCGGGGGTCGGGCACGAGCGTGTGGCCGTCGCGCACCACCAGGGCGACCGAGGTGCCCGGGGGTAGCCGCAGCTCGCCCACCTCGACGCCGTGCATGCGCGACTTCGGCGAGATCGTGACCTGCAGCAGGTCGGCGGCCACCCGCTCGAGCGGCGCCGCCTCGACCTCGAGGTCGCGCGGCTCGTGGCGGCGCGCCACCCCCAGCACCCGCGAGGCCCACGGCAGCGTCGTCGCCGTGACCAGGGTGTCGAGCACGACCAGCACGAAGACGATGTCGAAGAGCTCGGGGGCTCCGTCGACGGCACCCGCCAGCGGGATCGTGGTGAAGACGATCGGCACCGCCCCGCGCAGCCCCGCCCACGACAAGAAGGCGCCCTCGCGCAGCGAGAGCCGCTGCGCCGACGACGACGCCAGCACCGAGAGCGGTCTGGCCACCACGGCGAGCACGACGCCGATGACGACCGCGAGCACCACCGTCTCCAGCGAGATGCGACCGGGGCTGGCGAGCAGGCCGAGCATCACGAAGAGGCCGATCTGCGCGAGCCAGGCCAGCCCCTCGGCGAAGGAGCGCGTCGCGGCGCGGTGCGGGAGCTCGGCGTTGCCGAGGACCAGCGCGGCGACGTAGACCGCGGCGAAGCCGGACGCGTGCAGGTGCGCGACGGCGGCGTACGACAGCACGCACAGCGACAGCACCGCGAGCGGGTAGAGGCCCGAGGCGGGCAGCGCCGAGCGGCGCAGCAGCCACGCCCCCAGCCAGCCGATGGCGAGACCACCCGCGACGCCGAGCGAGAGCTGGTAGACGAAGTCGAAGGCGAAGCCCCAGACGCTGTGGCCCCCCGCCGTGACCAGCGTGACGAGCACGATGGTCGGGGCGTCGTTGAGTCCCGACTCGGCCTCGAGCGCCCCGGTGATGCGTCGCGGCAGCGGCACCCGCCGCAGCACGGAGAAGACCGCGGCGGCGTCCGTCGGCGACAGCACCGCCCCCAGCAGCACCGAGAGCTGCCAGCTCAGCCCCACGACGAAGTGGGCGAAGAGCGCGATGACCAGCACGCTCACCGCCACCCCGATGGTCGCCAGCGCCACCCCGATGCGGAGCACCGGTCTCATCTCGGGCCAGGGCGTGGTGAGTCCGCCCTCGGCCAGGATCAGCACCAGCGCCCCGAAGCCCAGCGCCAGCGCGACCTCGGCGTCGTCGAACTCGATGCCGAGGCCCGCCTCGCCCAGCGCCAGCCCCATCGCCAGGTAGACCAGCAGGCTGGGCATGCCCGCACGGACGCTCAGACGCACCGCGAGGATCGCCAGCAGCAGCACGCCGGCCCCGACCAGCAGCAGCCGGTCGAGCTCGTGGACGTCGAGAGTCACCAGGGGCTCCTCGGCGCGGTGGTCGGGACCCTGATCCTAATTCGCTGGCCGCCCGCCCCGGACTGCGTTCCAATGGCAGGCATGGCCGCCACGCCCCCACCACCGCCCCACCTCACCGAGCCACGGCTCAAGCCGGTCACCGAGGCGACCTTCCGGCCCTGGCTGCAGGCGATCTCCCGCGGCTTCCAGGAGGAGCACCACACCGAGGGCGAGGAGGTCGACCGCCAGGTCCTCGAGCTCGACCGCTCCTTCGGCTTCAAGGTCGGACGCCGCTGGGTCGCCACCTTCGGTGCGCTGTCCCGCCGGATCCAGGTGCCGGGCGGGGCCGACGTCGCCAACGCCGCGATCACCGTGGTGACGGTGCACGCGCCGTACCGCCGGCGCGGGCTGCTGACCGAGATGATGCGCCACCAGCTCGACGACTGCGTCGCGCGCGGTGAGCCCCTGGCCACGCTGTGGGCCTCGGAGTCGCTGATCTACGGCCGCTACGGCTTCGGCCCGGCCGTCACCCGGCACCTGCTCAAGGGCACCAGCCGTCGGCTGCAGTTCCTGCCCGGCGTGCGCACGTCGGGCTCGGTCGACGAGCTGACGCGCGCGCAGTTCGAGCCGATCGCCCGCCGGATGCACGCCCGGCTGCGCGAGGACCGGCCCGGCACGATGGTGCGCAACGAGGGCAGCGGCTGGGAGTTCGCGCTCTACGACCTGCCGCACGCGCGCGACGGCGCCTCGGAGAAGCGGCACGTCGTGCACTGGTCGGACGACGGAGAGCCCGACGGCTACGCGCTCTACCGCTTCAAGCCCGACTTCGACGCCGAGCCGGACTCCGAGGTGCGCATCCAGGAGCTCTGGGCCGAGGACCCGGCGGCGTACGCCTCGCTGTGGCGCTACCTGCTCGACCTCGACCTCGCGCGCCGCTTCCGCTACCGCAGCGCGGCCACCGACGAGCCGCTGCGGCTGCTCGTGACCGACGCCCGCGCCGTCGAGACCGAGGTCACCGACGCGCTGTACGTGCGCGTGGTCGACGTGCCCGCGGCCCTGCGCGCGAGGGCGTACGCCGCGCCGCTCGACCTGGTGATCGTGGTCGACGACCCGATGCTCGGGGCCAACACCGGCCGCTGGCGCCTGACCAGCAAGGGCGAGGCGTCGAGCACCACCGTGGAGCGCACCGACGCCGACCCCGACCTCTCCCTCGGGGTGCTCGAGCTCGGCACGGCGTACCTCGGCGGCACCTCCCTGGCCGACCTGCACCGCGTCGGCCGCGTGGTCGAGCACACCCCCGGCGCGGTCGCCGAGGCCGCCACCGCCTTCTCGTGGCCCCGCGCCCCCTGGAGCCCCGACTTCTTCTGACCCACCCCCGCCGTCACCCCCGCGGCGCGCGCACACGGGCCACGGGCGACCGGATCTCGCATACGCGCGGACA
>JBQGFI010000538.1:0-1842 GCA_052040065.1 Marmoricola sp. | reverse complement strand
CTTCGACTCCGAGATTAAGCAGCTCCAGGCGACGATGAAGACGATCGGAGCCGTGCTCGGCCTCGACGAGCTGCGCCGCGAGATCGACGACCTCGGCGAGCAGGTCGCCGCGCCCGACCTGTGGGACGACCAGGCCAACGCGCAGCGGGTCACCGGCCGCCTCAGCGCGCTGCAGGGCACGGTCGAGCGCTTCGAGTCCCTGGAGTCGCGCATCGACGACCTCGAGGTGCTGGTGCAGCTCGGGCGCGAGGAGGGCGACGCCGACTCGATGGCCGAGGCCGAGACCGAGCTGGCGCGGCTGCAGAAGTCGGTCGAGCAGCTCGAGGTGCGCACCCTGCTGTCGGGGGAGTACGACGTCCGCGAGGCGCTCGTGACCATCCGCGCGGGTGCCGGCGGCGTCGACGCCGCCGACTTCGCCGAGATGCTGATGCGCATGTACACCCGCTGGGCCGAGCGCAACAAGTACGGCGTGGAGGTCTTCGACACCTCCTACGCCGAGGAGGCGGGCCTGAAGAGCGCCACCTTCGCGATCCACGCGCCCTACGCCTACGGCACGCTCTCGGTCGAGGCCGGCACCCACCGGCTGGTGCGGATCAGCCCCTTCGACAACCAGGGACGCCGCCAGACCAGCTTCGCCGCGGTCGAGGTGGTGCCGGTGCTCGAGCAGACCGACGAGATCGACGTGCCCGACGAGGAGATCCGGGTCGACGTCTACCGCTCGAGCGGCCCCGGCGGCCAGAGCGTCAACACCACCGACTCCGCGGTGCGGCTGACCCACATCCCGACCGGCACGGTCGTCTCCTGCCAGAACGAGAAGAGCCAGCTGCAGAACAAGGCGAGCGCCATGGTGATCCTCAAGGCCAAGCTGCTCGCGCTGAAGAAGGCCGAGGAGCGCGCCCACCTGGACGCCCTGCGCGGCGACGTGCAGGCCAGCTGGGGCGACCAGATGCGCAGCTACGTCCTCAACCCGTACCAGATGGTCAAGGACCTGCGCACCGAGTTCGAGGTCGGCAACCCCCAGGCGGTCTTCGACGGCGACATCGACGGCTTCCTCGAGGCCGGCATCCGCTGGCGGCGCGGCGCCGAGGCCGCCGAGCAGAACTAGCCGTCACGCCGTGCCGCTCGAGGTCGTGCCGGCCCACCGGGCCGCGTGGGCCGACCTCGAGGAGGTCTTCGGCAGCCGCGGCGCGGGTCAGCGCTGCTGGTGCCAGCGCTACAAGCTCTTCCCCGGCGAGTCCTTCGGTGCCTTCCCGGCCGAGGAGCGGGCCGAGCGGATGCGCGAGCAGACCGGCTGCGAGGTCCCCGGCGCCACCGAGACCTCGGGGCTCGTGGCGTACGACGACGGCACCCCCGTCGGCTGGGCGGCCGTCGAGCCGCGCCCCCGCTTCCACGGCCTGGTGCGCCACCAGAAGGTGCCGTGGGCGGGCCGCGACGAGGACCGCGCCGACGAGTCGGTCTGGGCCATCACCTGCCTCTACGTCCGTGCGGGTCACCGACGGCAGGGCGTCAGCGTCGAGCTCGCCGTGGCGGCCGTGGCGCACGCCCGCGCGGCCGGGGCGCGGGCCGTCGAGGCCTACCCGATGACCACGGCCCGGGCGATCGACGAGGAGCTGCACGTCGGACTGCTCCAGGTCTACCTCGCCGCCGGGATGCAGGAGGTCTCGCGACCCACGTCGCGACGGGCCGTGGTGCGGCTCGAGCTCTGAGGCCCCAGCCGATCCGAGCTCAGCGCCGCAGCCACCACTCGAAGCGCCTGGTCATCCAGGGGAGCAGGCCGTAGACCATCACCGGGGTCGCGGCCAGGGTGGTGGCTGCGGTGCGCAGCACCAGCTCCACGTCGGG
>JBQGFI010000537.1:0-4666 GCA_052040065.1 Marmoricola sp. | reverse complement strand
GACGTGCGGGTGCACCGGGTGCGTCCCGCCCCGGAGGGCTTCGACGCCCGCTTCTCCGCCCTGTGGCGGCGCTACGCCTACCGGATCGCCGACCGGCCGGAGTCGGTCGACCCGCTGACGCGCGGACACGTGCTCGCCTGGGGGCGACCGCTCGACCTGGAGGCCGTCGCCGCCGCCTCGCGGCTGCTGCTGGGCGAGCACGACTTCGCGGCCTTCTGCAAGCGGCGCGAGGGGGCGACCACGGTGCGCACGCTGCTCGACCTGACCTGGCACCGGGACGCCGACGGCGTCGTGACCGCGACGGTGCGCGCCGATGCCTTCTGCCACAGCATGGTGCGCTCGCTGGTCGGCTGCCTGCTCGCCGTGGGCGAGGGTCGGCGGGCGCCGGAGTGGGCCGGGGAGGTGCTGGCCGCCGCGGTGCGCGACCCCTCGGTGACGGTGGTGCAGGCACACGGGCTGACGCTCGAGGAGGTCGCCTACCCGCCGGACGACGCGCTCGCGGCCCGCGCGCGCGAGGCCCGCGCCGTGCGCACCATCCGGCCGGCCTCGACCTCGTAGCGGCTGGTGCGGCCCGCGCCCGCGGCGAAGAAGCGTCGCCGGAGCGCGCCGGTCACCTCGACCAGGTCGCCGGCACGCAGGGCGAGCGCCGTGCGCTGGGTGCGCCTGGACCAGCACGCGACGTCGATGACGTCGACGCGGCGGGCGGCGGTGTCGGTCCGGGTCGGACGGTCGACGACCACGCGCAGCGTGACCAGCACGTCGCCGCTGGGCAGGTCGCGGCTCTCGGCCTCGGTGGAGACCCGGCCGCGCAGGAGGACCTCGTTGGCGTGCGTGGCGGGGGACGGTGACGCGGTGCTCTGGTCGGCCATGGGGGCAGTCCACGTCGTCCCTCGGACACCTGCACCGGCCACCTCCGTGGGTGTGGAAAGGTGGACGCCGGCGACCCGTTGTGGACGCTGGTCGGTCGTGACGGCGAGGCGGAGGAGCAGCACGGTGACGGAGCACTACTACAGCTCCGACCCCGCCGCGCCGTTCCGCCGCGTGCCCGTGCGGGCCGACGTGTGGGGGCACTGGCTGGAGCTGACCACGGGCTCCGGCGTCTTCGCCCAGGGGCGGCTCGACACCGGCACCGGCGTGCTGCTGCGCGAGGTCGGGCCCCCGGTCGACGCGCGCGAGGTGCTCGACCTCGGCTGCGGCTACGGCGTGATCGGCCTGGCCGTCGCGCTGGCGGTGCCGGAGGCCCGCGTGACCGCGGTCGACGTCAACGAGCGCGCCCTGCTGCTGGCGCGGGAGAACGCCGCGGCACTCGGCGTCGACGACCGCGTGGAGGTTTCGCTGCCCGACGCGGTCGATCCCGACCGGCGCTTCGACGTGATCAGGTCCAACCCGCCGATCCGGATCGGCAATGAGGCGCTGAACGCGCTGCTGCTGCAGTGGCAGCCGCGGCTGCGCCCCGGCGGCCGCGCGGTCCTGGTGGTGGGCAAGAACCTCGGCTCCGACCCGCTGGCCCGCTGGCTCACCGAGCAGGGCTGGCCGACCGAGAAGGTCGCCAGCGCGAAGGGCTTCCGGGTGCTGGTGGCTCAGGCCCGCGAGGGCTGACCCACCAGACGCAGCGCCTGCAGCGGGCAGTCACCCACCGCGCGGGCGGCCAGCCGCTCCAGCGACGCGGGCACCGCCGGGTCGCGCTCCCCGCCGGAGCCCAGGGGGTAGCCCCAGTCGTCGGTGGTCAGCAGCTCGGGCAGCAGCTCGGCGCAGGCGCCGTGCCCGTCGCAGCGGGTCCAGTCGACGTGGAGGCGCGTGGGTGGGGTCATCGGCAGGCTCCTGACAGGTGGTCGTCGACGTGGTCGGCGAAGGTCCGCAGCGTGCTGGCCACGAAGCGCACCGAGCCGTCGGGGTGGGCGCAGGCGCCGCGGCCGGCGACCAGCCCCGCCACGCGCTCGAGCTCCCCGACCAGGGCGGGGTCGCTGCCGGGCCGGGCGAGCCGGGCGAGGAGGTCGGCCAGGCGCGGCAGCCCGTTGAGGCAGGGCCCGCACTGCCGCGCGCTCTCAGCGGCGAGGTAGCCGGCCACCTCGGCGGCGGTGCGGAGGGGACAGGTGCGCACGTCCAGGGCGTGGAGCACGCCGGCCCCCGGGGTGGCCCCGTGGGCCGCGAGCGCCTGGCGCGACAGCGCGACGTCGAGGTGGTCGGCGGGCACCCACGCGCCGTGGTAGCCGCCGACGAGCACGGCGCGCACCCGGGCCAGGTCGGTCCCGGCGCCCAGCAGCGCCGAGCGGAGCGAGCTGCCGCGTGCCACCTCGAGGACGCCCGGGTGCCGCATCAGGTCCGGGCGCGAGGCGCTGAGGGTCACCAGGAAGGTGCCGGGGTCGGCCGGGGTGCCCTGCCCGCGGAACCAGGTCGCCCCGTGGCGGACCACCAGGGCGAGCTGCGCGAGCGTCTCGGCGTTGAGCACCAGCGTCGGGGCCCCTCCCACGCCGCGGTGGCGCAGCGGCACCAGCGGGTCGGTGGGGACGCCGCGCCCGCCGTCGAGCTGCTGCACCAGGGCCGACTCCTGCCCGGCGACGAAGCCGCCCCGCAGGGGGCGCACCTCGACGGCACTGCCCGCGGACGCCTGCCGCAGGGGGGCGGTGGCGACCCGGGGTCCGGTGGCGACCACGAGCCGGCGCGCGGCGAGCGCCTGCCCGAGCGCGAGCAGGCCGTCGACGACCAGGCGTGGTCGGTGCTGGAGCAGCACCGCGTCCTTCGACGACAGCGGCTCGCCCTCCATCGCGTTGGCCACCACCACGGGGCTGGCGCCGGCGACCGAGCGGATCTTGGTCGCGGTCGGGAAGCCGGCGCCGCCGCGGCCGGTGAGCCCCGCCGCCTCCGTCAGCGCGAGCAGCTCCTCGATCCCGAGCCGGGGCGGCGGGGCGAGCACGGCGTCGCCGAGCAGGCGTGCGGTGCCGTGCGGGGCCCGGGCGCCGGCCATCGTCGTCATCGCGCCACCACCCGGTCCGCCCGGACGTGACCGCGCTCGGCGAAGCCCGGCCACAGCCGCCACACCACGGCGGCGACCACCAGCGCCACGCAGGCGCCGGCGAGCGTGCTCAGCCACAGCGAGCCGGCGTCGGTGCCGGTGCCGAGCGCGTGCACCAGGGCCGTGGGCCACAGCAGGTACGTCGTCCAGTGCACCGCCCGGAAGAGCCGCGGGCCGAGCCGGGCCCGCAGCAGGCTGGCCACCGTGACCACGAGCAGCACGTCGACCGCGAGGGTGCCCAGGCCGAGCCACAGCGGGCGGTAGGCGCCGAGGAAGGGGACGACCAGGTCGACCAGGCGCAGCTGTGCGTAGGGGTCGAGGAGCAGCGAGCCGAGGTGCAGGGCGACGAGGCCGACGGCGCTGAGCGCCGCCGTCCGGTGCAGCTCCTGGGTGCCGAAGCGCCCGAGCCCGACCGGGTCCCGCCCGGAGCGGGAGGCCACCCCGAGCACGAGCGAGACGGTCAGCAGCACGAGGGCGGCGACGCCGGTGCCGCGGCCCAGCGCCCAGAACGCCTGGGCGAGCAGCTCGCTCACGCCGCCACCTCCTCGGGCCAGCCGCCGGTCCGGACGACGTCGCCGTCGTAGCCGACCAGCCGTCCGGCCATGCCGGAGCGACGCAGCCAGGGGAGGCCGGCGGAGCCCTTGACCAGGGTGGCGGTGCTGGCGGTGTTGGCCAGCACGCACGTCGGGGCCACCACGCTGGCGGTGCGCCACGGGGTGTCGGCGCTGCCCCCCGTGCGGGGGTCGAGCAGGTGGTGCACGACGCGGTCGCCGCGGGCCCACGCCCGGCACACCGTGCTCGAGGTGGCCATGGCGGCGCCCGGCGCCAGGGTGACCTGCTGGGGGACGTCGTCCGGGAGGTCCTGCACGACCACCTGCCAGCCGTCGTCCGGGCCGGGACCCGCCGTGGCGACGTCACCCCCGAGCGAGACGAGGACGCCGACGCCGAGCCGCTCGTGGACGGCCTGAGCGCACCGGTCGGCGGCGACCGCCTTGGCGGTGGCGCCCAGGTCGAGCACCGTGCCCTCGGGCAGGGTGAGCCGGCGTCCGTCGAGGACGAGGTGCTGCCAGCCGTGCCGCCGACGGATCCTCACGACGGGAGCCGGCTCCGGCCTGGTGCGCGGGGTCACCCGTGGCAGCAGGGCCAGGTCTCGGTCGTAGCCGAGGGCCGCGAGGGCCCCACCGAGCGTGGGGTCGACGGCGCCGTCCGTCGACCGCGCGGCCCGCAGCGCGTGCGTGAGCAGCTCGGCGAGCAGCGCCGACACCTCGACGGTGCCGTCGGCTCCGGGGGTGAGCCGCACCAGCTCGCTGTCGTGGCGGAAGCGGCTGGCCACGCGGTCGACCTCGGCGAGGCCGTCCACCACCAGCGCGCGCGCCCGCGGCAGCGCGGCGGCGTCGGTCACGACGAGCTCGGCCGCCGTGCCCCACACGGTCCACCGCGTCGCGCCGCTCGGGCGGGGCGCCATCTCAGGACCCCCCGCTGCGGGCCTGCGGTGCGGTGCCGCTGCCGGGCGCGACGAGCCCACCGCCGAGGAGACCGGTCGAGCCGGACCCGTCGTCGGTGCGGGCCGTGGGCGTCTGGTCGCCGGAGGTGCCGGTGGCCGGGGACTGCTCGGCGGTCCCGGTGGACGACGCGGTGGTGGTGGTGAGCCCG
>JBQGFI010000536.1:0-4075 GCA_052040065.1 Marmoricola sp. | reverse complement strand
GACACCGGTGGCTCCTCCAACACCTCGGTCCGCATCCCCGAGGTCGACGAGATGATCGACGAGGCGCTGGTGGAGCAGGACGAGGACGCCCGCAACGAGCTGTGGGGCGAGATCGACAAGCGCGTGATGGAGGAGGCGGTGATCTTCCCGGGTGTCTACGCCAAGGCCGTGCTGCTGCGCTCGCAGAACGCCACCAACGTCTTCGTCAACGAGTCGTTCGGCTACTACGACTACACCGCCATGGGCGTGAAGCCGGAGTAGTCGGCTCCCGACACCCTTCCACCCCGCCCACACCAGGAAGCAGGTGACGGCGTAGGCGCGTGGGTCCGGTCCCGGCACTGCCGGGGCCGGGCCCTGCGCCGAGCCAGCCCATGAGGTCTGCGCAGTGATCCTCTACATCATCCGACGGCTCCTCGCCGCGGTCGGTCTCGTCGTGGTCCTCTCGATGATCACGTTCGCGATCTTCTACCTGATGCCGCGTCTGGCCGGCGCCTCGCCGGAGACGCTCGCGACCCGCTACGTCGGTCGCTCCGCGACCGGAGCCACGGTCCAGGAGCGCGCCGAGAGCCTCGGCTTCTACGACCCGGTCCCGGTGCAGTACTGGAACTGGCTCAAGGGCGTGCTCTTCGGCACCGACATCAGCACCGGTGCCGACACCGTGCGCTGCCCGGCGCCGTGCCTGGGCTACTCCTTCCGCACCCAGGACCCGGTGCTGCCCGAGATCCTCGACCGGCTCCCGGTCTCCTTCTCGCTGGCCATCGGCGCCGCGGTCATCTGGCTGGTCCTCGGCGTCTCGATCGGCGTGCTCTCCGCGCTCAAGCGCGGCTCGTTCTTCGACCGCGCGGCGATGACGCTGGCCCTGGCCGGCGTCTCGATGCCGATCTTCTGGACCGGCCTGCTGGCGCTCTCGATCTTCAGCTACCAGCTCGGCTGGACGCCGCCGGGAGCGTCGTACACCCCCTTCTCCGAGAGCCCGGCCGACTGGGCCTTCGCGCTGCTGCTGCCGTGGGTCACGCTCGCGCTGCTCTTCTCCGCGCAGTACGCCCGGCTCACCCGGGCCGGGATGCTCGAGACGATGAGCGAGGACTACATCCGCACCGCCCGCGCCAAGGGGCTCCCCGAGCGCACCGTCGTGGCCAAGCACGGCCTGCGCGGAGCGCTGACCCCCATCGTGACGATCTTCGGCCTCGACTTCGGCCTGCTGATCGGCAGCGCCGTGCTCACCGAGAGCGTCTTCGGCCTGCCGGGGCTCGGCGCGCTGGCGGTGGACTCCACCCGCAACAACGACCTGCCGATGGTGCTCGGCGTGGTGCTGCTGGTGGCGGTCTTCGTCGCCGTGGCCAACCTGGTCGTCGACCTGCTCTACGCCGTCATCGACCCGAGGGTGCGCACGCGATGAGTCTCCTGACCCCCACCCCGCCGGACGCGTCCCCCGACACCGGGCCCTACCTGCAGGTCGAGGACCTCCGGGTCCACTTCGAGACCGACGACGGCACCGTGAAGTCGGTCGACGGGCTCAGCTTCGCGGTCGAGAAGGGCAAGACCCTCGGGATCGTGGGCGAGTCGGGCTCCGGCAAGTCGGTCACCTCGATGGCCGTGATGGGCCTGCACACCTCCAAGAACGCCCGCATCAGCGGCTCCATCAAGGTCGACGGCCAGGAGCTGGTCGGCGCCCCCATCGACGTCGTCCGGCGGCTTCGGGGCCAGAAGATGGCGATGATCTTCCAGGACCCGCTCTCCGCGATGCACCCCTACTACACGGTCGGCAACCAGATCGTGGAGGCCTACCGGATCCACAACGACGTGTCGAAGAAGGCGGCGCGCGCGCACGCCATCGACATGCTCGACCGCGTCGGCATCCCCTCGCCGCGCGAGCGCGTCGACGCCTACCCGCACCAGTTCTCCGGTGGCATGCGGCAGCGCGCCATGATCGCGATGGCGCTCTCCTGCGACCCCAGCCTGCTGATCGCCGACGAGCCGACCACGGCCCTCGACGTCACCGTGCAGGCGCAGATCCTCGACCTGATCCGCGACCTGCAGCGCGAGTTCCACTCCGCCGTCGTGATCATCACCCACGACCTCGGGGTGGTCGCCGAGCTCGCCGACGACATCGTGGTGATGTACGCCGGCCGCAAGGCCGAGCACGCCTCCGCCGAGCAGCTCTTCGGCGAGCCGCAGCACCCCTACGCGTGGGGGCTGCTGGGCTCGATGCCGCGCTTCGACCGGCCCCCGACCGAGCGGCTGCTGCCGATCAAGGGCACGCCGCCGTCGCTGATCAACGTGCCCGAGGGCTGCGCCTTCAACCCGCGCTGCGAGTTCTCCTCCCGGGTGCCGGGCGAGCGCTGCACCACCGACCGGCCCGAGGCGCTCGACGCCGGGGGCGGCCACCGGGTCGCCTGCCACCTGCCCACCGCCCAGCGTCGTCAGATCTGGGCCGACGAGATCGCGCCGAGGCTCGCATGAACGACGCTGCTCCGCTGCTCGAGGTCGAGGACCTCGTCAAGCACTTCCCCGTCAAGGGCAAGGGGCTGCTCCAGCGCGCGACCCAGGCCGTGCAGGCCGTCGACGGCGTCTCCTTCTCGGTGCACCGGGGCGAGACCTTCTCGATCGTCGGCGAGTCCGGGTGCGGCAAGAGCACCACCGCGCGCCTGGTGACCCGGCTGCTCGCCCCGACCTCCGGCACGGTCCGGCTCGACGGCCAGGACATCTCCACGCTGCCGGAGCGCCAGCTGCGTCCGCTGCGGCGCGACGTGCAGATGATCTTCCAGGACCCCTACTCCTCGCTGAACCCCCGCCACACCGTCGGCAAGATCGTCGGGGCGCCCTTCCGGCTGCAGGACGTCGAGCCCGAGGGCGGCCGCCGGCGCGCGGTGCAGGACCTGCTCGAGCTGGTGGGCCTCAGCCCGGAGCACTACAACCGCTACCCCCACGAGTTCAGCGGCGGGCAGCGGCAGCGCATCGGCATCGCGCGCACGCTCGCGCTGAAGCCCAAGCTGATCGTGGCCGACGAGCCGGTCTCGGCCCTCGACGTGTCGATCCAGGCGCAGGTGGTCAACCTGCTGGAGGACCTGCAGGACGAGCTCGGCCTGACCTACGTGATGATCGCGCACGACCTCTCCGTCGTGCGCCACGTCAGTGACCGGGTCGCGGTGATGTACCTCGGCAAGGTCGTCGAGGTCGCCGACCGCGACGACCTCTACGAGCACCCCCGGCACCCCTACACGGCGGCCATGCTCAGCGCCGTACCCGTGCCCGACACGCGGCGGCGCACCGAGCGCGAGCGGATCCGGCTCGTGGGCGACGTCCCGAGCCCGATCGACCCGCCGGCGGGCTGCCGCTTCCACACCCGCTGCTGGAAGGCCACGGAGACCTGCCGCACCGAGGAGCCGCCGCTGGTGCAGATCGGGCCCGCTCCCGGCCACCTCGCCGCCTGCCACCACCCCGAGGAGAAGTAGCCTCGGGGCCATGGAAGACGAGCAGGGCCACGTCTGGGGCGTGCTGATCAAGGCGCTGGTCGCGCTGGCACTGATCGCCGGCGCGATCGCGGTCGGCACGATCGTGATGGTGCGCGTCCTGGGTCTCGACGAGGGCCCCGGGTCGGCCGGCGCGACGGGCGGTGCCGCCGACGGTGGCGATCCGCTGCCGACCACCGCGCTGCCCGTGCCCGGCGAGGAGTCGGAGTCGCCCTCGCAGGAGCCCAGCGAGTCGGAGTCGCCCGAGACCGAGCTGCAGCTCGCGGTGAGCCCCCCGCAGGTGGGACCCAACCAGCGCATCAACCTCACGGGCAGCTACGAGGGCGGCGACAGCGCCGAGCTGCAGGTGCAGCGCTTCGAGAACGGCGCCTGGGTCGACTTCCCCGTCACCGCCTCCGTCACGGCCGGCACCTACCAGACCTGGATCCAGACCGGACGCACCGGTGAGCAGCGCCTGCGCATGTTCGACCCCGCCGCCGACGTCGCCAGCAACGAGGTCCGCGTCACCGTCGGCTGACCCGGCGCGGGTGCGCGCCCACCCGCCGGGGGGCCGGGGGGGTGAGTCGGGGGGGGAGTGGGCGGGGGGGGGGGTGGGGCCGGGG
>JBQGFI010000535.1:0-18234 GCA_052040065.1 Marmoricola sp. | reverse complement strand
GCACCTCCTCGCGGCGGCGCTCACGCCGGTGGTCGCCCTCGGCGTCGAGCGCGAGCTGGGGCTGGCCGCCTGCCGCCGGATCGGGCTGGGGCTGCCGGATCCCGGCGTCCTCGCCGTGCTCCGGCCGGCGCGCGTGCCGGTCCGGTCGACGCGGCAGACGGTCCCGCCCGCCCAGCCGCTGCGTGACTGCCACGCCCTCCGCGCCCCGCCCCGCTGACTCCGCTGCCGCCTTCCCCGCGCGACCCCTCCGCGGCGTCGCGCCCTCCCGAGCCAGGAGTCGCTCCCCATGTCCAACAAGAAGAAGTCGCGCCAGGAGCGCGAGCAGACCGCCCGCGCCCGGGGCTCGCAGCTGATGCAGGAGCAGCGGGCCAAGGAGAAGCGCCGCAACGCGCTGATCCAGGGCGGCCTGCTGGTCACCGTCGTGGCCGTCGTGGTGCTGCTGGTCGTCGTGGTGCTGCAGTACCGCGACCGGCAGGACGAGCCGGCCACCGCACCCGCCCGCGTCAGCGACGAGGGAGGCTTCGTCGTGGGTGCCGAGGACGCCTCGGTCACCGTGAGCGTCGTCGAGGACCTGCAGTGCCCGGCGTGCCAGGCCTTCGAGACCACCAGCGGCGCGGCCCTGGCCGAGCTCGCGCAGGCCGACGACACGGCGGTCGAGTACCGAGTCGTGGCGTTCCTCGACCGGGCGTCGACCGACGACTACTCCAGCCGCTCCGCCAACGCCTCCGCCTGCGTGTGGGACCAGGGTGACCCCGAGGTCTGGCGGGACTTCCACGACTCGCTCTACGTGCAGCAGCCCGCCGAGGGCGGCGCCGGTCTGCCGGACGAGCAGCTGGTCCAGCTCGCCACCGACGCCGGCGCCGACGCGGACACCGTGGGTCCCTGCATCGAGGACGGCGAGTTCCTCCGGTGGGTGGAGCAGAACACCCAGGCCGTCTCCGAGACCGGTGTCGACAGCACCCCCACCGTCTTCGTCAACGGCGAGGAGACCGACGCCCGCACGCCCGACGAGCTGCAGGCCGCGGTCGAGGCGGCGCGCGCGTGAGTGGCACCGACCTGCAGGACGCGCCCGCCGACCACCCGCCCGAGGCCGGCGGCACGGACGACGGGTCGGCGCGGCGGCTGCGGTGGCACGGGCTGCAGCTCACGGTGCTCGGCGCCGTCGGCCTCGCGGCGGCCTTCGCGCTCACCACCGACCGCATCAAGCTGCTCCAGGACCCCGACTTCCGGCCGTCCTGCGACCTCAACCCGGTGCTCTCGTGCGGCTCGGTGATGGTGACCGACCAGGCCTCGGTGCTCGGCTTCCCCAACCCGCTGATCGGGCTGATGGCCTTCGCCGCGGTGGTGGCGCTCGGTGTCGTCCAGCTGACCGGCACCCGGCCGGCACGGGTGGTGCAGTGGGGCCTGGCGGCCGGTGCGCTCGCCGGCTGGGGCTTCGTGCACTGGCTGGCCTTCCAGAGCCTCTACCGGATCGGCGCCCTGTGCCCCTGGTGCATGGTCGTCTGGTCGGTGACCGCGCCGATCGCGATCTGGTCGGTGCTGCGACCGTGGCGCGACTCCGGGTCGCGCGTCGGGACGGCGCTCTGGTCGGTGCGGTGGTCCCTCGTCGTGGTCTGGTACCTCGTCGTGGTGGTGCTCGCGCTGGTGAGGTTCTGGGACTACTGGAGGACGCTGCTGTGAGCGCGCCGACGATCCGGGGGGCCACGGTCCGCGCCCTGCTGGCCGGGCTGCTGTGCCTGCCCGCGCTGCTGCTCGCGGCCGCACCCGCCTCCGCGCACGCCGGGCTGATCGACAGCGACCCCGCCGACGGGGCGCGTCTCGACGGCGCGCCGCGCCAGGTCACGCTCAGCTTCAACGAGGACATCCAGCGTCCGGCGTACGTCGTGGTGCGCGCGGCGGGCGAGGAGGTCGTCTCCGGCGAGGCGGACGTCGCCGGCCCGCGGGTCACCGCGACGGTGCCCGCGGACGCGGCGGCGGGGGAGTGGAGCGTGGCCTTCCGCGTCGTCTCGACCGACGGCCACCCCGTGACCGGCGAGCTCGGCTTCGCGGTGGCCGAGGCGTCCGCCGCGGAGCCCACCAAGGAGCCCACCGGCGCCAGCAGCGACGCCGCCGAGGAGCCGTCGCCGGCGCCCGCGCAGGCCGCCACCGCCCAGGCGGAGGCCGGTCTGTGGGAGCGTCACGGCGACCACGTGCTGGTGGGAGCAGCGCTGCTGGCCCTGGCGGCCGTGGTGCTCGTGCTGGCGCGACGATCGGGATGAGGCCACGGTGAGCAACGCGACGACGAGCACCGCCGACGAGGTCGGCGCCGAGGAGCGCGCCCGGCTGCGCCGGGAGCGCCCCGCGCGCCAGCGCCGGCTCGGCTGGCCGGGGCTGATCGCCGCCCGGGTGCCGGCGCTGCTGGTCCTCGGGCTCGGCGGTGCGACCGCACCAGTGCCCGAGGGGCTCCCCGACGCCGGCCCGCTCACCACCTGGGGCCTGCCGGTGGCCGAGGTCCTCGGCCAGCTGCTTGCCGTGCTCGTCGTCGGCTCCCTGCTCGTGCCGGTGCTGGTGAGCGCCGGGCCCGACGAGGAGCTGGAGGGGGTTGCCTTCCGCGCCGTCCACCGGGTCCGGCCGTGGGCGCTGCTGTGGCTGGTGGCCTGCGTCGTGCAGGTGGTGCTCACGGCCTCCTCGCTCTTCGCCGTACCGGCGTGGGAGCAGGGCCCCGGCGCCGTGCTCGACGTGATGCTGCAGGTCGACCAGGGCCGCTCGCTGCTCGTGCAGACACTGCTGGTGGCGGCCGTCGCGCTCGGCAGCCGCTGGGCGCTGCGCGCCCGCGAGTCGGGCGCGGTGCTCGTGCTGGCCGTCGCCGCCCTGGTGCCGCCGGTCCTGACCGGCCACACGGCGTCCTCGGGCAGCCACGACCTCGCGACCGTCAGCCTGCTGCTGCACGTGCTCCCGGCCGTGCTGTGGGTCGGTGGCGTCGTCGCGCTGGTGTGGCACCTCGGAGCCGGGGGGGAGAAGCAGGCGCGGGCCGCGCGCCGCTTCTCGCCGCTGGCGGCCTGGTGCTTCGCCCTGGTCGCGCTGTCGGGCGTGGTCAACGCCGCGGTGCGGCTGCGCTCGTGGGACGACCTCGTCGGCACGTCGTACGGGCGGGTGGTGCTGCTGAAGGTGGTCGTCCTCCTCGCCGTCGGCCTGCTCGCGGCACGGCTGCGCGCCCGGGTGCGGGCCCGCCACGAGGGCCGGCCGCTGCTGCTGCGCACGGCCGGGCTGGAGGCCGCCGTCCTCGCCGGGGCCATCGGTCTCGGGGTCGGGCTCTCCGGCACGCCCACCCCGGTCGCGGAGACCTACCCGACGCTGGCCGAGTCGCTGATCGGCGGACCGATGCCGGCGGCCCCCACCGCCCTGCGGCTGCTCTGGCCGCTCAACCCCTCGGGCTTCGGGATCGCCGTCGTGGGCCTCGGGCTGGCGGCGTACCTCGCCGGGGTGCTGACGCTGCGCCGTCGGGGCGACCGCTGGCACCCGCTGCGCACGCTCTCGTGGGTGGTCGGGTTGCTCGTGGTCGGCCTGGCGACGGTGGGCGGCCTGGGCGGCTACTCCCACGTCGCCTTCAGCTACCACATGGTCAGCCACATGCTGCTCTCGATGGTGGCGCCGATCTTCCTGGTCGCCGGGGCGCCGGTCACCCTCGCGCTGCGCGCGCTGCCGGGGTCCGACCTGCCAGGCGGCACCGGACCACGGCAGCTGCTGGCGCGGGCGCTGCGCTCACGGCCCGCCCGCTTCCTGACCCACCCGCTGGTCGCGGCCGTGATCTTCACCGCGAGCCTCTACGGCGTCTACTTCTCCGGGCTCTTCGGCGTGCTGATGCTCAACCACCTCGGCCACCTGATCATGGAGCTGCACTTCCTGCTGGTGGGCTTCCTCTTCTTCGAGGTCATCGTCGGCGACGCGCCCCTGCCCAAGCGGCTGCCCCACGCCGCCCGGCTCGGGCTGCTGCTGGTGGTGGTGCCCTTCCACGCCTTCTTCGCGATCGCGGTGATGAGCTCGACCACCGTCATCGGCGGGGAGTTCTACTCGCTGCTCGACCGGCCGTGGGCCGCGGACCTGTTGCGCGACCAGTACGTCGGCGGCAGCCTGGCGTGGGCGCTCGGCGAGGTGCCGATGGTGCTCGTGCTGCTGATCCTGCTCGCGCAGTGGGTGCGCAGCGACCGGCGCACCGCCGCCCGGCAGGACGCCCGGGCCGACCGCGACGGGGACGCCGCGCTGGCGGCGTACAACGCGCGCCTCGAGGCGATGTCGCGGCGCGACACCGGCGCCTAGGCCAGCGACCCGGCCGTGCTGCCGGCGACCTCCATCGCCGGCAGGCCGAGCTTGCGGTGGTCCCAGGTGCGGGTGCGGTCGACCTCGAGCCGCACGGCGACCCGCTTGCGCGCCATCTCCTCGACCAGGGGGCGCAGCTCCTCGGAGTAGGGGCCCTGGTAGCGCTCGAAGACGTCGACGCAGACGTCCCAGACCACGGTGGGGTCCTCGACCACCACGCCGCGGCCCTCGAGGGCGACCCCGCGCAGCTGGTCGTAGGTGTCGCCCGCCTCGACCAGCACCGACATCCGGTCGTCGCGGCGCAGGTTGACCACCTTCTGCGAGGCCGCCTTGGTCTCGATCCACAGCACGGGCTCGTCGGGTCCACCCGGACCGTCGAGCACGGCGTACCACATCGCGACGAGGTGCACCGCCCCCCGCGGGCCGTACGTCGCGACGGTGGCCGTGCGCTGCTCGCGCACGAAGTCCGCCACCTCGTCCTGGGTCATGGTGATCTGCCCGCGTCGGTGTGCCACCAGGCGCACGCTAGCGTCACGGTCATGGGATTGGTACGAAGCGCCGGAGGCGCCGCGCTGTCGAAGTTCGCCGTGCTGCCGCAGGGACCGACCGCCGAGCTGGTGCACCAGGCACTGCACCACGCCATCGCGGGCGTGGGGCCGCTCCACGGGGCGCGCACGGCCGCCGAGCAGGCGCTGAAGAGCGCCGGCGGTGACGTCGACGGGGCGATCGACCGGCTGCTCCGCGTGCACCTCGCCCTGGCCGGCAGCCAGGGCTTCCTGACCAACCTCGGTGGCCTGGTGACGGCCGCGTGGTCGATCCCGGCCAACATCTCCGGCCTCGCGCTGGTGCAGGTGCGGCTCGTGGCCGCCATCGCGCACCTGCGGGGCTACGACCTCTCCGACACCCGCGTGCGCAACGCCGTCCTGGCGACGCTGCTCGGCCGCAAGACCGTGCGCGAGCTGGTGCGCTCGGGCAAGCTGCCCGGCACGCCGCGACAGATCGCGGAGCTGCCGACCGGCGAGCACACCCGGGCGACCCCCGAGGGCGGCCGGATCTCGCGCGCGGCGCGCACCCAGCTCGACCGGACGGTCGGCGCCCAGGTCGCCACCACGCTGCTCGCCGAGGTCGGCGGCAAGCGGGTGGCCTCCTTCGTCGGACGCCGGATCCCGGTGCTCGGCGGCGTCATCGGCGCGAGCAGCGACGCGTGGAACACCCGTGCGCTGGCGGCGTACGCGCGCCAGGAGCTGGCCGGCCCCGCCGCCGGGTCGGCGACCGGCTCGGCCGCCTGACGCCGACCCCGACGCTGACGCCGACCCGGACCCGGGAGCGGCTCAGCGGTCCTGGGGCCGTGGAGGCTGCGGTCGCTGGTGGCCGATCTCGCCACCCTGCCGACCGCCGTACGGCCGCCCGTGGTCGGCGTGCTCGTCGCGGTAGTAGGCCAGCACGTGCTCGCCCAGCTCGATGCGGGCCCCGCTGCGCAGCAGCTGTGCCCGCACCGCCGCGCCGTGCACCCGGGTCTCGGCACCCTCGCTGCGCAGGGTGAACTCGTCGCCGTCGTCGCGGCTGATCGTCGCGTGCAGCGGCTCGAGCCCGGGCAGGACCACGTCGCAGCCGTCGCTGGAGCCGATCGTGACCACGTCGCCCTCCAGGTACCACAGCACCTGGCGCTCGCCCTCGAGGTCGGTCTCCTGCTCCAGGGCCAGGCGCGGTGCGCCTCCGCGGGCAGGGTCGTGGGTCGTGGTGGGGTGGTGGTCGCCGTACGAGGTACTCATGCCAGCAGAGTGCCCGAATCGCCGATTATCTCAACGTTGGGCTCAACATCGTGTTGAGGTTTAGCATGCCTGTCATGGACTCCCACGACATGCGCCCCGGCGAGGGCGCCCAGCTGACGATCGGCGACCTCGCCGACCGCACCGGGGTCGCCGCCGCCACGCTGCGGATGTGGGAGCAGCGCCACGGATTCCCCGAGCCGCACCGGCTGCCCAGCGGCCACCGCCGCTACAGCCAGGCCGACGTCGAGGAGATCGTCCGGGTGGTGGGGCTGCGCGACGCCGGGGTCCGCCTCGACCTGGCGATCCAGCAGGCGCGGGCGGCGGGGGAGCCCGGCGTGCCGTCGGTCTACGCCTACCTCCGGGAGCGCCATCCGGACATCGCGACCCACCGGCTCACCAAGCGCACCCTGCTCGGCCTGTCGTGGGCGATCGAGGACGAGTTCTGCGCCAAGGCCGACCAGGCCGACGTCTTCGGGGCCTTCCAGCGCGAGCAGTTCTACGCCCGTGCGGAGGCACGCTGGAGCGAGATCGCCCAGCTGGCGCGCTCCACGACGGTGCTCGCCGACTTCGCCGAGTCCGACAGGTCCTCCTCGCCGGCGAAGGTGGCCCTGCCCGTGGGCGCCCCGATGCGACGCGAGTGGGCGGTCGTCTGCGACGCCCCCGACCTCCCGGTGGTGCTCACCGCGTGGGAGCTGCCCGGGCAGCGCGACACCCCCGACCGGGAGCGCGTCTTCGAGTCGATGTGGAGCGTCGACCCGGGAGCGGTGCACGACGCCGCGCGCGTCTGTGCCCACGTCTCCGGGCTGGGCGACCTGCCCGTGCTGCCCCGGCGCAGCGGCGTCCCCGACAGCGCGGCGGTCACGCGCCTGTTCAACCGGGTGGTCGCCTACGTCGACCGGCTCGGTGCGGGATTGCCAAAAACCACCTAAACAGGACACGGGCTCTCGTATCGTGGGCGCGGAGGAGTCCGTCATCCCCTGGCCACGACGGACGCACAGCGCCCATGTCACAGCACCGGCACCCGACCAGCCGCCTCGCGGCTCTCCTCGTCGTGCTGGCGATGCTGGTCTCCGGCTGCGGCTGGTTCTCCGGCGACGACGCGCCGGTGGCCGAGGCGACGCCCGCCCCGGTCGAGCAGCCCGACCCCGACGTCGAGGTGATCGGTGCCGAGGACGTGGAGGTCGGTGAGCCGGTGGCGCCCGACGCCGTCGGCCAGGGCGTCTACTTCGTCTCCTCGCTCTACGACCTGACCGGTCCCGAGCTCGCGCAGCCGGTGCTGGTCCGGATGCTCCTCGACAGCTCGGTGCCGGAGGGCACGCCGCTCGCCGTCGCCGCTCGCGAGGACGACGGCGCACCGTGGCGCTTCGTGGAGGGCCGCCTCGACACCGACCGGCGCCACGTCGAGTTCATCGTCTCGGAGCTCGGGACCTTCGGGGTCCTCGCGGTCGACGCCGGCAGCATCGGCGACACGCTGCGGCGCACGGCCACGCAGGTGCTGGCGCGTGACGCGGCCGACCAGGAGGGCGTGGTCGACCCGACCTGCCCGCAGACCAGCGCCGCACGGGCCGACGGCTACTCGGCTCGCAGCTGGAAGCGCGACACCGTGTCGTGGTGCCTCGGGCGGCTCGGCGACGAGCGCGTGCTCCAGGTCACCAACGCACGCGCCGTGCCGGTGCGGGTCAGCGCCCCCGGCGCCGTCGACCGCGGCCAGACGGGCCAGACGCTGCGCGACGGGCTGCCCTGGACGGCGTGGCTCGACGCCGTCGAGGCCGCCGGCGGCGAGGCCGACGGCGAGGACACCGACGCCCTGCTGGCCCCTGGCCGCACCCTGAGCGTCGACGCCGACCTCGAGCCCGGGACGACGCTGCTCGTCACGGCCGCCGACGACCCCCGCAGCCGGTCGGTGCAGCTCCTCAACGCCGCGATCCGGGCGATCGACGCCCAGGTCGACGCCTTCGGTGTGGTCGAGGACGGCGCGCGACCCCGCCCCGCCCGCCTGCTCGAGACCTGGCTGCAGCAGCCCGGCTGCTCCCGGGTGCTGGGGGGCAGCACCCGCGCCCTGGTGCGTGGCTGCCTCGGCGAGCGTGCCCTGACGCGGGCCTACGGCTCGGTCGCGCTGCTGCTGGCCCCGGTGGTCGGCAACGACACGATGCCGGCGCTGCTGCGCGACCGCGCGCTCGCGCTGCAGTCGGGCGCGGAGCAGGTCGAGCAGCGCATCCAGGTCGCCCGCGCCAAGCCCGACTTCGGTCCGATGGTCGGCAGCTTCGCCGGCACCGGCCGCACCCTGACGGTGACCGCAGACGGGGTCGTCACCGAGACCTACAGCCGGGAGGGCACCCGGGTGGTCACCTTGACCTACCAGCTCTCCGACCCCGATGAGTTGGGGAGCCGCGCCACGGCGACGCTCACCGCGGTCCAGGTGCTCGCCCGCAAGCAGCTGCCCGTGGCCGAGCCGCGGCTGGGGCAGACCGGCACCTTCACGCTCACGCGGGGGGTCGCGACCTCGCCCTTCCTGCGCACCGACTACTGCAACGCCGAGCGGGCCGCGCAGGGCCGCTGCACCGACCCCGAGCCCGAGCCGGAGCCCGAGCCGGAGGAGCAGCCCGCGAAGAGGCCGGCGAAGAAGCCGACGGGGAAGCCCACGGAGAAGCCCGCGGTCACCGACCCAGCGCCTCGCGAAGACCCCGCGCCCGGCGGCCGCTGAGGCGGCGTACGTCGTCGGTCACCTCGGCGAGCTCGCCCGAGGCGATCGCGGTGTAGGTGCTGACCCACGCCTCCACCTGCCAGTCGGGGGCGCCGTACGCCGCGCGCGAGGCGTAGGCCTCGTCCAGCGTCTCCGCCACGTAGCGCACCGAGCGCCCCTCGAGCTCACCGACCTGCGCCGCCACCTCGGCGAGCGAGAGCGCCTCCGGGCCGGCCAGTGTGTACGTCGCGCCCGCGTGCGGCCCGGGGTCGCGCAGCACGGCCGCCGCACACGCGGCGACGTCGGCCCGCGCGACGGCCGCGACCCGCCCGTCACCCGCCGGACCGCGCAGCACGCCCTCGTCGTCGACGAAGAGCGGGAAGACGTCGAGGTAGAAGCTGTCGCGGAGGAAGGTCCACCGCACGCCCGAGGCGCGCAGGTGCTCCTCGGTGGCCCAGTGGTCGCGGCCCAGGGTGAAGGTGCACGTGGGGGAGGCCGCGGCGAAGGAGGTGTAGACGACGTGCCCGACACCGGCCTCGGCCGCCGCGTCGACCAGGCAGAAGTGCTGCGCGAGCCGGTCGGCGCTCTCGGAGGCCGAGACCATCAGCAGCGTCTCGACGCCCTGCAGCGCGGCGACGGTCGAGCCGCGGTCGGCGTACCCCTCGAAGCCGACCACCTCCGCGCCGGGCAGCACCGGCGCCCGGCTGACGTCGCGGGCGAGCAGCCGGGTGGGCGTCCCGGTGAGGGAGAGCAGCCGCGCCACGGCGCCGCCGAGGGCTCCGGTGACGCCGGTCAGGGCGAGGGTGGGTGAGCTCATCTGCCCATGGTGAAGGATGGCGCCATGGCCGACCTCCAGAGCGATCCCCTGTCCCGCGGCGTCGGGTCGACGATGTATCCCGCCTACCCGGCACCCTCGGAGCGGGCGCGCGAGCTGTACGCCTCGCTCGTCGACTTCATGCGTGCCGAGGTGCTGCCCGCGGAGCGTGCGTACGACGAGTACCGCCACCGGGCAGGACCCGACGACACCACGCTGCCGCCGGTGGTCGAGGAGCTCAAGGTCAAGGCGCGCGAGCGGGGGCTGTGGAACCTGTTCCTGCCCTCGGAGTCCGGGCTGACGCAGCTGGAGTACGCCCCGCTCGCCGAGCTCTCCGGCTGGAGCCTGGAGCTCGCGCCGGAGGCGATGAACTGCCAGGCGCCCGACACCGGCAACATGGAGCTGCTGCACCTGCGCGGCACCGACGAGCAGCGCAAGCGCTGGCTGCAGCCGCTGCTCGACGGGGAGATCCGCTCGGCCTTCTGCATGACCGAGCCCGACGTCGCGAGCTCCGACGCGACCAACATCGCCACCCGGATCGTGCGCGACGGTGACGAGTACGTCATCACCGGACGCAAGTGGTGGAGCAGCGGCGCCGCCGACCCGCGCTGCGAGGTCCTGGTGGTGATGGGCAAGACCGACCCGGAGGCCGCCACCCACCGGCAGCAGTCGATGGTGATCGTGCCCACCGACACCCCGGGCGTGACGGTGGGGCGCAGCTTCCCCGTCTTCGGGCGCCACGACCAGCACGGCCACTGCGTCGTCGACTTCGACGAGGTGCGGGTGCCGGTGGCGAACCTGCTGGGCGAGGAGGGCGGTGGCTTCGCCAACGCCCAGGCCCGGCTCGGCCCCGGCCGCATCCACCACGTGATGCGCGCGCTGGGTGCGGGGGAGCGCGCCCTCGCCCTGATGGTGCGCCGTACCCAGGAGCGCGTGGCCTTCGGCAAGCCGCTGGCCGAGCAGTCCGCGGTGCGCGAGCGGATCGCGGAGTCGCGGATCCAGATGGAGCAGGCGCGGGCGCTGTGCCACAAGGCGGCGTACGTCGTCGACAGCGAGGGCAACAAGGCCGCCCGCCACCTCATCGCCGCCGCCAAGGTCGCCGTGCCCCGCGCGGTCACCGAGGTGATCGACCGCGCGATCCAGGTGCACGGTGGCGCCGGCATCTCCGACGCCACCCCGCTCTCGATGCTCTACGGCTGGCACCGCGCGATGCGGATCTTCGACGGCCCCGACGAGGTCCACCTGGGCTCGCTGGCGCGCCACGAGCTGGGCGCCGAGCCGCTCTTCGAGCTGCCCGCGTCGTACGCCGGGGGCGGCCTGCCGTGACCCCGGGGCTCGCATACGCGCGGGCACAAGTTTTTCCGAGCGCCCGGCTCGTCCCGGTCTGACCCGGACGAAGCGGACGGTGCTCCGGACTTGTGTCCGCGCGTATGCGACGTGGCAGCCGGTCAGAGGACGTCGGGCAGCTCGCTGGCGCGGCCGGTGAAGCGCGGGGTGCGCTTCTCGCGGAAGGCGGCCACGCCCTCCTTGCCGTCGCCGAGCGAGGTGTGCCACATCGCCAGGCTGTCGGCGCGGTGCGACTGCACCGGGTGGTCGAAGCCGGCGCCGGCGAGCAGCAGCCGCTTGGCCAGGCCGAGGGCGACGGGGGAGCGGTCGCGCACGAAGGACCGGGCGAGCTCCTGGGCGGCGCCCAGCAGCTCGTCGGGCTCGTGCAGCGAGCGCACCAGGCGGCCCGCGAGGGCCTGCTCGGCGGTGAGCACGTCGGCGGCGTACACCCACTCCAGCGCCTGCTGGATCCCGACGACGCGCGGCAGGAACCACGACGACGCGGCCTCGGGCACGATCCCGAGCCGGCCGAAGACGAAGCCGATGCGCGCCGCGGTGGAGGCGAGCCGGAGGTCCATCGCCAGGGTCATGGTCGCGCCGATGCCCACCGCCGGGCCGTTGATGGCGGCGATCACGGGCTTGGGCAGCGCGTGGATCGCCAGCGTCACCTTGCCACCGGTGTCACGCACCCCGGAGTGCCACGGCTCCTCCTCGAGGTGCTCGCGCAGCACCTCGGGCGTGGGGGAGAGGCTCTCGTCGAGCCCGAACACGTTGCCCTCCGCGCCCAGGTCCATGCCGGCGCAGAAGGCCCGGCCGGCTCCCGTCACCACCACGGCGCGGACGTCGTCGTCGGTGGCGGTGGTGGTGAAGAAGGACTCCAGCTCGCGGGCCATCGTCACCGAGAAGGCGTTGAGGGCGTCGGGACGGTCGAGCACCAGCGTGCCGACGCCGTCGTCGTCCAGCGACCACGACAGCGTCTCAAAGCCGCTCACCCGACACCCGCCAGGCCGGTCGCCGTGCACAGCTCGTCGGGCAGCTCGCCGACACGGTCCTCGCGCACGAAGGCGAGGAACTGCTCGGCGCGCTCGTCGTCCCAGTTGACGGCCTGGTCGGCGATCGGGATGCCGCACGTCTTGCCGGGCCGCGTCATCGCCACCCCGAACTGGGCCAGCGCGATCGGGCCGGTGCCCTCGCTGACCCGCAGCGAGGTCGCGGCCGCGTCGTTGACGCGCCAGTAGCGCACCGGGTTGAGGAAGGTCCAGGGGGAGGCGACCTCGCTGCCGATCGCGCCGATGACCTCGCGCTGCCGCTTGGCCCGGTCGAGGTCGCCGTACTGGCTGACGTAGCGCGAGCGCGAGTAGCCCAGCGCCTTGACGCCGTCGGCCTCCTGGCACCCGGCCTGGATGTCGAGGTTGGCGCGCGGGTCGTCCATCGCCTCCTCCGGGCAGATCTCGATGCCGCCCACCGCGTCGACCGCGTTGACGAAGCCGCCGAAGCCGATCTCGACGTAGTCGTCGATGCGCACGCCGGTCTCCTGCTCCAGGGTGCGCACGAGCAGCCGGGGACCGCCGAAGGCGAAGGCGGCGTTGATCTTGCCGCTGCCTCGCCCCGGGATGTCGACGATGGAGTCGCGGGGGATCGACAGGAGCAGGTTGGGGCCGCTGCCGGTGTGCAGCAGCATGATCGTGTCGGTGCGCTGCCCGACGTCGCCGACGCCGCCCGTGCCGAGCCGCCGGTTGTCGGCCTCGGAGAGCCCGCGGCGGCTGTCGGAGCCCACCAGCAGGTAAGTCGTCCCCGGCTGCTCCGGCGGGCGCTCGCCCGCGCGCGGCTCGATGTCGACCTTGTCGATGCGCGCGACCGCCCACAGCGGCACGGCCACGAGGAAGGCCAGCCAGCCGACCAGCAGCACGAGCACCAGGCGGCGTGCCCGGCGGCCACGTCCGGGTCGCCGGGGTCCCCGGCCCCGCGGCTCGCGCGGCGGCTGCACGATGCGCGGCGGCGGGGCGTCGTCCTGGGTGCGCATGCGCTGCGTCGCCGGCGGCTGCTGCTCGCCGCGACGGTCGATGGTGGGGATCATCCGGGTGGGCTCCGGGTCGCTGGCGGCCGCGCGGCGCCCGTCCTCCCGGTCGCCGCCGCGGGCGCCGTACAACCAGCCGTACTGCGACTCGTCGTCGTCGCGGCCGTCTCGTCGACCCTCTCCGCGACCGTCTCCGCCACTGGGGCGCCCACCTGCAGGCATGCCCAGGAAACTACCGCGCTCCGGGCGACCGACCCGGGACCGCCCGGCGCGCCGTCGCGGCGCGCGGTCCGCTTGCTGGTGAGATTGGTCCGCTCCGCGGACGCTCGACGTGACCGCACCGACGACCGGAGAGGCCCTTCCCCATGGCGTCCCTGCTGACCGACCCACCCGTCGACGCCTCGCAGCGACCCCGTGCCCGCGACCCGCGCGACGCCGGCCAGCGCTTCCGGCGCGCCCTGCTGCTGATGGTGATGACCCTGCTGGTGCCGGGCTCCGCGCAGCTGGTGATGGGACGCCGCCGCACCGGGCGTGTGGCGCTGCGGATCTGGCTGGGGCTGGTCGTGACGGGGCTGCTGCTCCTCGGCCTGGGGCTGGTCTTCGACACGCTCGTCTGGCGGCTGCTCACCAGCGACTTCGTGCTGAGCGTCGCGCGGGTGCTGCTCATGGCGCTCGCGGTCGGCTGGGCCTTCCTCGTCGTCGACGCCTGGCGGCTCGGTGACCCGATGTCGCTGCGCCGCAAGCAGCGCCTGGCCATGGTGGGCGTCAACGGCGTGCTGTGCTTCTCCGTGGCGGGCTCGCTGCTCTTCGCCTCCCACCTGGTCACGGTCAACAAGGACCTGATGGGTGGCCTCTTCGCCGACGGCACCGCGGTGGGCGCCCACGACGGGCGCTTCAACGTCCTGCTGCTGGGCGGCGACTCCGGCGCCGACCGCTGGGGCCTGCGCCCCGACTCGATCCAGGTGGCGAGCATCGACGCCGACACCGGCAAGACGGTCCTGCTCGGGCTGCCGCGCAACATGCTCAACTTCCCCTTCCCCGAGGGGTCGGTGATGGACGCGCAGTTCCCCGACGGCTACGACTGCGGCGCCGAGTGCGAGCTCAACTCGCTGGCCACCTGGGCCTACGACCACCCCGACCTCTTCCCGGGGTCCGAGGACCCGGGTGTCGACGCGACGATCCAGGGCGTGGAGGGCATCACCGGCCTCGACATCAACTACTACGCCATGGTCAACATGCGGGGCTTCGAGAAGCTCGTCGACGCCGTCGGCGGCATCGAGCTCAACGTGCGCGAGGACATCCCGATCGGGGGAGGCGCCGCCGGGCAGACCGGCACCGTCGAGGCCGGCCGCCGCACGCTCGACGGCTACGAGGCGCTGTGGTTCGCGCGCTCGCGGATGAGCTCCGACGACTACTCGCGCATGGCCCGGCAGAAGTGCGTGATCGACGCGATGGTGCGCCAGCTCGACCCGCAGACGGTGCTGCTGAACTTCCAGGACATCGCCGAGGCCAGCAAGGCGCTGGTGAGCACCGACCTGCCGCGCGGCGAGGTCGGCAAGTTCATCGACCTCGCGCTGAAGGCGCGCAGCCACCCGATCCGCACGGTCTCCTTCGTGCCGCCCCTGGTCAGCACGAGCAACCCCGACATCGACCTGATCCACGACAAGGTCCAGACGGTGATCGAGCGCTCCGAGGGCAAGGGGGCGTCGTCGGGGAAGGCCGCCCCGGCCAAGCCCGCGCCCGCCCCGAAGCAGGCCGCGACCACCGGCGGCTCGATCGGCAGCCTCAAGGCCGGCTACGGCGCCAACCAGGCCGACGACCTCTCCGCGGTGTGCTGACCTAGGGTGCCTCCCGTGGAACAGGCCGCACGCGTCGTCGCGGTCGTCGTCACCTGGAACAGGCGTGACCTCCTCGTCGAGGCGCTCGACGCGCTGGCGGGTCAGGACGCCCCGCTGACGGCGACCGTCGTGGTCGACAACGCCTCGACCGACGGCACCGGCGACCTGCTGCGGGAGCGGGCGTCGACCGATCCGCTGCTCGACGTCGTCGCGCTGGCGTCCAACAGCGGTGGGGCGGGGGGCTTCGCCGCCGGGGTGGCGCAGGCGCTCACCCACGACCCCGACCTGGTCTGGCTGCTCGACGACGACACGGTGCCGACGCCGGGGGCGCTCGCCGCGCTGCTCGAGGCCCGCGCGGCCTACCGCGGGCGTGGCGGGGAGTCGCCCGCCGTGATGGCGAGCCGGGTGGTGTGGACCGACGGGCGCGACCACCCGATGAACACCCCGCGCGCCAAGCCCGGCGTGGGTGCCGCCGAGCGTGCCGCGGCCGAGGCCGTGGGAGCGGTGCCGATCCGCTCGGCGAGCTTCGTCTCGCTGCTCGCCGACGTCCCCGTGGTGCGCGAGCGCGGCCTGCCCCTGGCCGACTACTTCCTGTGGAACGACGACTTCGAGTACTCCACGCGGCTGCTGCGCGACCGGGTGGGGCTCTACGTCCCCGCCAGCGTGGTCGTGCACAAGACCCGCGCCTTCGGCTCGACCGACGCCGACCCGGGGGAGCGCTTCTACTTCGAGGTGCGCAACAAGCTGTGGCTCTTCACCCGCTCGGCCGGCCTGGCGCCCGCGGAGAAGGCGCTGTACGCCGGCAGCACGGCGCGCCGCTGGGCTCGCACCGTACGGCGCTCCGGCGACCGGCGCACGCTGCTCCGCGCGGCGGCCCGCGGTCTGCGCGACGGGCTCACCACCGGTCCGCGGCCCAACGCCGAGGCGCTCGAGCGGGCCGGCTGGCACGCCCCGCTGGCCACCGTCGACCCGGCCCGGCGACTGCCCGCGGGCACCCCCTTCTCGCTGCTGGTCGCGACCTGGGCCGGCGACCGGCCCGACTACCTGCGCCTGGCGCTCACCTCCTCGGTGGACGACCAGACCCGCAGGCCGGCGCAGGTGGTGCTGGTGCAGGACGGCCCGGTGCCCGAGGCCCTCGCCGCGGAGATCGCCCGGTTGGTCGAGGCCAGCCCGGTGCCGGTCACCCACCTGGTGCTGCCCGGCAACGTCGGCCTCGGTCCCGCCCTCGACGCCGGCCTCGCGGCCAGCGAGCACGAGGTCGTCGCGCGGATGGACGCCGACGACGTCAGCGAGCCGACCCGCTTCGCCGAGCAGCTGCCGCTGCTCGAGGCCGGGGCCGACATTGTCGGCTCCGGGCTGCTGGAGTTCGACGACGACCCCGCCGACGTCGTGGGGCGCCGTACGCCGCCGACCGACCCCGAGGAGATCCTGCGGGTGGTCCGCTTCCGCGACCCCTTCGCCCACCCGACGGTGGTCTACCGCCGCAGCGCGGTGCTCGCGGCGGGCGGCTACAGCGACATGGCGCTGATGGAGGACTACCTGCTCTTCACCCGGATGCTCGTGGGAGGCGCCGTGCCGGCCAACCTGGCCGAGCCGCTGGTGCGCTACCGCGTCGGTGACGGCGCCTACGCCCGACGCGGCGGACGCGAGCTGCTGCGCTCCGAGCTGGCCCTGCAGCGCCGCTTCCGCGAGCTCGGGCTGACGACGCGGCGGCAGTACCTGCGCAACGTCGCCGTCCGGGGCGGATACCGTCTGGTCCCGGAGCCCGTGCGCCGGGCCGCCTACCGGCGGCTGCTGGCCAACCGCACCGGCCACGCCCGTGGCTGAGCCCCACCGACTCCCGACCGACCGACGACCCACCCCTCCCAGGAGCACCGACGTTGACCGACACCCCTGACCCGTCCACCCTCCCCGACCTGGTCGTGGTCGGCTCGGGCTTCTTCGGCCTCACCATCGCCGAGCGCGTGGCCACCGAGCTCGGCAAGCGGGTGCTGGTGCTCGAGCGTCGCCACCACCTCGGCGGCAACGCCTACAGCGAGCGCGACCCGGAGACCAACGTCGAGGTGCACAAGTACGGCGCCCACCTCTTCCACACCTCCAACCAGAAGGTCTGGGACTACGTCAACCGCTTCACCACGTTCACCGACTACCGGCACCGCGTCTTCGGCAAGTACCAGGGCCAGGTCTACTCGCTGCCGATGAACCTCGGCCTGATCAACCAGTTCTTCGGGCGCTCCCACACCCCCGACGAGGCCCGCGCCCTGATCGCGGAGCAGTCGAGCGAGATCGCGACCGAGGACGCCTCCAACCTGGAGGAGAAGGCGATCAGCCTGATCGGTCGGCCGCTCTACGAGGCCTTCATCAAGGGCTACACCGCCAAGCAGTGGCAGACCGACCCCACCCGGCTCAGCGCCGACATCATCACCCGGCTGCCGGTGCGCTACACCTTCGAGAACGGGTGGTTCAGCGACACCTACGAGGGCCTGCCGACCGACGGCTACACCGCGTGGCTGCAACGGATGGCCGACCACCCGCTGATCGAGGTGCGGCTGGAGACCGACTTCTTCGACGTGGCCGACGACTACAGGGGCCGGGTGCCGATCGTCTACACCGGTCCGGTCGACGAGTACTTCGGCAACTCCGAGGGCCGGCTCTCCTGGCGCACCGTCGACCTGGAGGCCTCGGTCGAGGAGGTCGACGACTTCCAGGGCACCGGGGTGGTCAACTACAACGACGGCGACGTGCCCTTCACCCGGATCATCGAGTTCAAGCACTTCCACCCCGAGCGGGAGAAGACCCACCTGCCCGGCAAGACGGTCATCGTGCACGAGTACTCCCGCTTCGCCGAGGAGGGCGACGAGCCGTACTACCCGGTCAACACCGCCGAGGACCGCGAGAAGCTGCTGCGCTACCGCGAGCTGGCCAAGGCCGAGCCGATGGTGCTCTTCGGGGGCCGGCTGGGCACCTACAAGTACCTCGACATGCACATGGCCATCGGGTCCGCGCTGTCGATGTACGAGAACAAGCTGGCGCCGTACTTCACCGACGGCACGGCACTGACCAGCGGTGGCGTCGACGACTGACGGATGAGCGCCAACCGGCGCGGCGGGTCTGGACCGGGCCGCCGCACCATCACACAATGGTGTCATCTGTCTCAGGAGGGTCCTCCCGTCACAGATCTGGCATACGATCGACGCCGCTGCCTGCCTCCGGGGACAGGCCCTTCAGCCACGGGAGACTCTTCATGAAGCGCGCCCTCGCCACTCTCGTGGCCTTCCTGCTCGCCGTGACGCTGGTCCCCATGAGCGCGTCGCCGGCCTCCGCGGCCCGGCCTGAGTCCGGGGCCAGGCCCGTGGACCCTTCGAGCTGCAGGTCACTGCCGTGGGTCGTGCTCACGTTGGTCACGGTGCTCATGCGTCCACCCCACCGGCCACGAGGGCCGCGCCGTCCTTGAAGTGCGGCGTCAGCTTGTTGTCCACCATCGACAG
>JBQGFI010000534.1:0-2846 GCA_052040065.1 Marmoricola sp. | reverse complement strand
GATGTCGCTGACCGGCTCGGGTCCCGAGGACCCGCAGCGCGTCGGCGTGCCGATCGCCGACCTGCTCTCGGGCATGTACGGCGCCTACGGCGTGCTCGCCGCGCTCCACGAGCGCGAGCGCACCGGCAAGGGCCGCGTCGTGCGCACCTCGCTGCTCGCCGCGACGGTGGGGGTGCACGCCTTCCAGGGCACCCGCTGGACCGTGGCCGGCCAGGTCGGCCGGGCGCAGGGCAACCACCACCCGTCGATCGCGCCGTACGGGCTCTTCCGCTGCCGCGACGGCGCGGTGCAGATCGCCCTGGGCAGCGAGGGACTGTGGCGCACGTTCTGCGCGGGCTTCGGGCTCGACCCCGCCGCCCCCGGCCTGGCGACCAACCCCGAGCGCGTCGCCGCCCGCGACCGGGTGATCGACGTCGTCGAGGAGGTGTTCGCCGACTGGGACGCCGAGCCGCTGCTGGCCCGGCTCGCCGAGGTCGGCGTCCCCGCGGGCAAGGTGCGCTCCCTCGACGAGGTCTACGAGTGGGACCAGACGCGCAGCCAGGGTCTGCTGGTCGACGTCGAGCACCCGGTGCTGGGACGCGTCACGCTGCCCGGCCCGCCGCTGCGCTTCTTCGACGGCGACGGCGAGGAGGTCACCCGGCGCGAGCACGTGGCGCCCCCCACGCTCGACCAGCACGGCGCCTCGATCCGCGCGTGGCTGGAGGAGCAGGTGGCCGAGCGGTGACCGGCGCCCAGCAGGCCAGGCGCTGGTCGGCCCGGGAGCTGGTCGAGCTGCTCGACGAGGGCACCTTCGCGTCGTGGGACGAGCCGATCGACATCGGCGGTCACGACGAGGCCTACCAGGCCGAGCTGCGCGCGGCGGCCGAGAAGGCCGGCACCGACGAGTCGGTCGTGACCGGCTACGGCGTGGTGCGTGGCCGCCCGGTCGCCTTCGTGATCAACGAGTTCCGCTTCCTGGGCGGCACCATCGGCCGGGCGGCCGCCGGCCGGATCGTCGCCGCCGTGCGCCGTGCCACGGCCGAGGGGCTGCCGCTGCTCGCCACCACCGCCTCCGGGGGCACCCGGATGCAGGAGGGCACGCCCGCCTTCTGGGAGATGGCGGAGATCTCGCGTGCGGTGATGGCCCACCGCGCCGCCGGGCTGCCCTACCTGGTGCACCTGCGCCACCCCACGACCGGCGGGGTCTTCGCCTCCTGGGGCTCGCTCGGCCACGTCACCGTCGCCGAGCCCGGCGCGCTCGTGGGCTTCCTCGGACCGAAGGTCTACGAGGCCCTCAACGGCGAGCCCTTCCCCGACGGCGTGCAGCGGGCGGAGAACCTCCGCGACCACGGCGTCATCGACGCCGTCGTCTCCACCGAGCAGCTGCCCGAGCTGATCGACCTCGCGCTCTCCGTCCTCGTCGACGCCCCCACCCCGCCGTCGCTGCCGGTGCGCGACGTCACCGCGCCGCCGCGCGGCACCTGGGAGTCGGTCGGCCTCACTCGCGAGGACAGCCGGGCCGGGGTGCGCGACCTGACCCGCTACGGCTCCTCCACCACCCTCGCGCTCAACGGCACCGAGCACGGCGAGCGCGACTCCTCGGTGATCGTGGCGCTGACCCGGCTCGACGGCCAGCCGTGCGTGCTGGTGGGCCAGGACCGGCTCCGCCAGACCCCCGAGACCCCGCTCGGCCCGGCCGCCCTGCGTCAGGCCCAGCGCGGCATGGCGCTGGCCGAGGAGCTCGGCCTGCCGCTCGTCACCGTGGTCGACACCCCGGGGGCGGAGCTCTCCAAGGAGGCCGAGGAGGGCGCGGTCGCCGGCGAGATCGCCCGCTGCATCGCCACCCTCACCACGATGACGGTGCCGACGGTCTCGGTGATCCTGGGCCAGGGCTGCGGCGGGGGCGCGCTGGCGCTGCTGCCCGCCAAGCACGTGGTGGCCACGAGCAACGCCTGGCTCTCGCCGCTGCCACCCGAGGGCGCCTCGGTGATCGTGCACGGCGACGTGACCCACGCGCCCGAGATGGCGGAGGCGCAGGGCGTCGCCGCACCGGCGCTGCACGCGGCCGGGATCGTCGACACGATCGTGCCCGAGCTGCTCGACGACGGGCCCGAGGACCTGGCCGTCGCGGTCGCCGCCGTGGTGCGTCGCGCGCTCGCCGACCAGCTGGGGTGAGCACCGACACAGCGCTCGGTGCGGCGCTCGATGCGAGGCTTCGGGCCCCGGTGCCCTAGGCTGGAGGGGCTGGACCGTCCTCTCGTCGCGGTCCACGAGGTGTGTCGCAGCCCCTAGCGACGGCTCCACACCTCCGCCACGGATCCTTCCGGCGGCGTTGCGACGAGGACCCACGAACTCCGAGAGCTGAGCTTTCTTGTCCTCCACCTTCGCAGGCCTCGGCCTGCCCACCGACCTCGCCGACATCCTCGCCGGCCAGGCCATCACCACACCCACCCCCATCCAGGCGGCCACGCTGCGCGACGCGCTCGACGGCCGCGACGTGCTCGGCCGGGGCCGCACCGGCTCCGGCAAGACGCTGGCCTTCCTGCTGCCGCTCGTCACGCGCCTCGAGCGCGGGCGCCGTACGCCGAAGAAGCCGCGTGCGCTGATCCTCGCCCCGACCCGCGAGCTGGCGATCCAGATCGACGACGCGCTGCGGCCGCTGGCCGCCACCCGCCGCCAGGTCAGCCCGACCGTCGTCGGCGGCGGCGGCCCGAACCCGCACGTGGGCGCGCTGGGCCAGGGCGTCGACATCGTCGTCGCGGGCCCCGGCCGGCCCGCGGACCTGATCCAGCACGGGCACGGGTGCCGGTCGCAGGTCGAGATCAGCGTGCTCGACGAGGCCGACCACAAGGCCGACCTAGGCTTCC
>JBQGFI010000533.1:0-2337 GCA_052040065.1 Marmoricola sp. | reverse complement strand
CAGCATGCCTGCCCCGATGATGCCCACCCACTCGGGCGGGACGCCGAGCATCTTCAGTCCCGTGAGGCTGAGCACGATGACGATGCCGCGCCGGATCACCGACTGCGTGACGTACGCCGCCATCCGGGCGCCGAGGAAGGTTCCCGGGGTGCCGCCCACGACCAGCGGCAGCAGCACCGACCAGGTGATGCCCTCGGTGAGCACGTGCCCCAAGGCCGCGGCGAGGACCAGTGGCACCGCCTGCACGAGGTCGGTGCCGACCAGGCGCACGGCGGAGAGCGTCGGGTAGATCAGCAGCAGCGCGACCATGATGAGGGACCCGGAGCCGACCGAGGTGATGCCGACGAGCAGGCCGCCCACCGCCCCGACGGCGAGGGTCGGCAGGGCGCGCACCCGGGGCGCGTCCTCCTGGACGGCGTTGCCGCCGGTCACGTAGCGCAGCTGCAGGTACATCCGCAGGGCGTACGTCGCCGCGGTGAAGAGCAGGGTGCAGCCGATGGCGGTGGTGAGGAACTCCGCCTGCACCTCACCCTCGCCGCCACCCACCTCCTGCACGATGAAGCCGCCGGCGAAGGCGAAGGGCACGGACCCGAGCATCAGCAGCCCGGCCAGGCGCAGGTCGGGTGAGCCGTGGCGCCAGTGGACGGCGGCGCCCACGGACTTGTTCACCCCGGCCGCCACCAGGTCGTTGGCGACGGCCGCCGCGGGGTTGACGCCGAGGAAGATCAGGGCGGGGGTCATCAGGGCACCGCCGCCCATGCCGGTCAGGCCCACCACGATGCCGACGCCGAAGCTGACGGCCAGCAGCGCGAGGGTCGAGGTGGTGACGAGGTCGCCCATCAGTCGCCCGCCGCCGCAGGGGGCCGGTGGAAGGGCAGGACGGCGAGCACGTCGGCGAGGCACTCCTCGATGCCGCGACCGGTGGTGTCGACGACCACGGCGGCGTCGTCCGGGACCTCGTAGGGGCTGGAGATGCCGGTGAACTCCGGGATCTCCCCCCGGCGGGCCTTGGCGTAGAGACCCTTGCGGTCGCGGCGCTCGCACTCCTCCAGCGGGGTGGCGACGTGCACGAGCAGGAACTCGCCGCCGGCCTCCTCGACCATCGCGCGCACCTGGCGACGGGTCTCGTCGAAGGGGGCGATGGGCGAGCAGATCGCCAGGCCGCGGTGGCGGGCGATCTCGGCGGCCACCCAGCCGATCCGGCGGATGTTGGTCTCGCGGTCCTCCTTGGAGAAGGTGAGGCCGGCGCTGAGGTGACGACGGACGACGTCGCCGTCGAGGCTCGTCACGGTGCGGCGGCCGTCCTCGAGCACCATGTCGTGCAGCGCCCGCGCGAGCGTCGACTTGCCGCTGCCGGAGAGACCGGTGAAGAAGACGACCACGCCCACCTCGTCGTCGCCGGGCTGGTCCTGCGCCACCACGGCGGCCACCGCGTCGGGCCAGCTGCCCTCCGGGTCGTCGGGCAGGCCCAGCACCTCGCCCGTGGCGTACGCCGCCGCCACGTCGGCGCCGAGCCGGTGGTCGAGGTCGGCGTCGCCGTGGGCGGGCAGCGGCACCGCCACCACGTCGGCGCTCACCCCGCGCTCGCCGAGCAGGCGCGCCGCAGCCAGGGTCGCGCGCACCAGGCCCACCGACGTGACGCCCTGCGGGGTGCCCGAGCCGGTGAGCGCGAGCAGCACCACGGGCCCACCGTGCGCGGCGACGGCGTCCAGCCCCCCGACGGTGAGCGGCGCCACGACGGGCACCACGACGGCCCCGGCATGGCGCTCGCGCGCCTCCGCGGGGGTGAGGTGGAGCCGGCGGAAGGCGCCGTACGCCGGGACCCCGAGCGGCACCAGCGCTCCCGCGGAGTGCCGCGCGAGCGGCAGTCCCTCGGGGTCGACCAGCTCGACCTCGCCGCCCGAGGCCACGTGGGCGGCCAGCGGGTCGGGCAGCGTCAGCGAGACCTCGTCGTCGAAGGCCGTGCGCGGGGCCAGCGCCCCGCTGAGGAGCACCTCGAGGTCGTCGAGCTCGCGCGGGCTCGGGCAGTGCTGGGGGTCAGGCACCGGGCCATGGTGTCAGAGCGAGGGGTCGGTAGCGTCGCACGCATGTCTGCCCCTGCTCCCGGTCATGTCGTCATCGCGGAGGTGGTCCGCTCCGGCTTCGTCGAGGGGCACCACCGCGGCTCGTGGGTGGAGCTGGCGCCCGACGGCTCGGTCGCCGCCTCGGCCGGTGACGTCGACGCCCCGGTGCTGCCGCGCTCGTGCAACAAGCCGCTCCAGGCCGTGGGTCTGCTCGACGCCGGGCTCGAGCTCGACGGTGAGCTGCTGGCGCTCGCCAGCGCCTCGCACTCCGGTG
>JBQGFI010000532.1:0-7752 GCA_052040065.1 Marmoricola sp. | reverse complement strand
GCCTTCCTGGAGCAGGCCACGGGCGCCCGGCTGGTCTCGCACGTCGTCGAGCTCGGCGGTGTGCCCGCGCCCGACGGGTCGGTCCCCGGCCCCGACGACGTCGCGCGGCTCGACGCCGACCCGGTGCGCTGCCTCGACGAGGAGGCCTCGCGCCTGATGGTCGAGCGCATCGACCAGGCCCACAAGGACGGCGACACCCTCGGCGGCGTCGTGGAGGTGGTCGTGCACGGGCTCCCGCCCGGCCTGGGCTCCCACGTGCACTGGGACCGCCGGCTCGACGGCCGTCTCGCGGGTGCCCTCATGGGCATCCAGGCGATCAAGGGCGTCGAGGTCGGCGACGGCTTCCGCACCGCGGCCACCCCGGGGTCGCTGGCGCACGACGAGATCGTGGACGACGGCGGCGAGCTGCGGCGCACGTCGGGCCGCAGCGGCGGCACCGAGGGCGGCATGTCGACCGGCGAGGTGCTGCGCGTGCGCGCGGCGATGAAGCCCATCGCCACCGTGCCGCGGGCGCTGCGCACCGTCGACGTCGCCACGGGCGAGGCCACCGTGGCCCACCACCAGCGCTCCGACGTCTGCGCGGTGCCGGCCGCCGGCATCGTCGCCGAGGCGATGGTGGCGCTGGTGCTGGCCGACGCCGTGCTGGAGAAGTTCGGCGGCGACTCGGTGCAGGAGACCCGGCGCAACGTCGAGTCCTACCTCGACACCCTGCGGTTCCGGTGACCGCACCACGGGTGGTGCTGGTCGGTGTCATGGGCGCCGGCAAGTCGACGGTCGGGCAGGAGCTGGCGCAGCACTGGCAGGTGGGCTTCCGCGACACCGACACCGACATCGAGGTCGCCCAGGGCCGATCGGTGCAGGAGATCTTCGTCGACCTCGGCGAGGCCGCCTTCCGCGCGATGGAGCGCGAGGCCGTCGCACGGGCGCTGGCCGAGCACGAGGGCGTGCTCGCCCTGGGCGGCGGCGCCCCGGTCGACCCCGACACCCGCGCGCTGCTCGCCGGGCACGAGGTGGTCTTCCTGCGGGTGGGGCTGGCCGACGCCGCCAAGCGCGTCGGGCTGGGGGTCTCGCGACCGCTGCTGCTCGGCAACGTGCGGGGCCGCCTCAAGCAGCTGATCGACGAGCGTGCCCCGGTCTACGAGCAGGTCGCCACCCACGTCGTGGAGACCGACGGTGCCGACGCGGCGGAGGTCGCGAGGCGGGTCCGGGAGGCACTCGGTGGCTGACGCGTCGCAGGCCCGACGGATCCACGTCGCCGGCGCCGCGCCGTACGACGTGGTGGTGGGGCACGACGTGCTGGCCGAGCTGCCGGCCCTGCTCGGTGACGGCGTACGCCGCGTGGCCGTGGCGCACGCCGCCGAGCTGCCCGAGGTCACCCAGCGGGTGCTCGACGCGCTGCCCGACGACCTCGAGGTGCTGCGCCTGCCGCTGCCCGACGGCGAGGCGGCCAAGACCGCCGCGGTCGCCGTCGACGCCTGGGAGCGGCTCGGCGCCGCCGGCTTCACCCGCTCCGACGCCGTCGTCACCGTCGGTGGCGGCGCCACCACCGACATGGGTGGCTTCGTGGCCGCCACCTGGCTGCGCGGCGTGCGGGTGGTGCACGTGCCCACGACCCTGCTCGCGATGGTCGACGCCGCCGTGGGCGGCAAGACCGGCATGAACACCGACGCCGGCAAGAACCTCGTCGGGTCCTTCCACGAGCCTGCCGGGGTGCTCTGCGACCTCGACCTGCTCGCCACGCTGCCCCGTCCCGAGCTCGTCGCCGGGCTCGCCGAGGTGGTCAAGTGCGGCTTCGTCGCCGACCCCGAGATCCTCCGGCTCGTGGAGTCCGGTCCCGAGGCGGCGCTCGACGTCACCGGCCCGGTGCTGCGCGAGCTCGTCGAGCGTGCGGTCGCGGTCAAGGCCGAGGTGGTGGCGGGTGACCTGCGCGAGACCGGCGGCACGGGGGGCCACCCCGGTCGCGAGGTGCTCAACTACGGCCACACCATGGGTCACGCGCTGGAGCGCCACAGCGACTACCGCCTGCGCCACGGCGAGGCCGTCGCCCTCGGGATGGTGTACGTCGCCGAGCTCGCGCGCCGTGCCGGCCTGCTCGACGACGAGACCGCCGCCCGTCACCGGCGCGTGCTCGAGCTGGTGGGGCTGCCCGTCACCGCGCCCGACGCCCCGGCGTACGACGACGCGCTCGCGCTGATGCGGGTCGACAAGAAGTCGCGGGGGTCGACGCTGCGCTTCGTCGTGCTCGAGGCGCTGGCGACGCCACGGGTGCTGGCCGGACCGGACGACGCGCTGCTGCGGGCGGCGTACGACCACCTGAGGGGGAGCGACTGATGCGCGTGCTGGTGCTCAACGGACCCAACCTGGGCAGGCTCGGCAAGCGACAGCCGGAGATCTACGGCCACACCACCCACACCGAGCTCGCCGAGCGCTGCGTGGCCTGGGGCGCGGAGCTGGGCCTGGAGGTCGAGGTGCGCCAGACCAACCACGAGGGCGTGATGCTCGACTGGCTCAACGCCGCGGCCGACGACGCCACCCCCGTCGTCCTCAACGCCGCCGCCTGGACGCACTACTCCCTGGCCATCTACGACGCGTGCGCCCAGCTGGTGGCGCCGCTGGTCGAGGTGCACATCTCCGACCCCAAGCAGCGTCCCGAGGAGTTCCGCCACACCTCCTACGTCACGCCGCACGCCACCCACGAGGTCGTCGGCCGGGGCGTCGACGGCTACCGCGTCGCGCTGGAGCACCTCGCCGCCGACCGCGGACGTTAGCCGCGCCCACCCGCGGGTACGCGGAGGCGTGCGCCGCCCGCCGGCGCCCTCCGCGACGTTCAGCCACGAGCGTCTTCCCCTCGCAGCCGGCGTCGTCCCGGCTCGTCCACCCGGGAGTCACCGTGGCTCGTGCCGTCACCCTCCGGGGCATGCCCTCGCCGTGGCTCGCCCAGGTCGCCGAGCAGGCCTCGGACGCCGCCACGGCGGCCCCGGACGGGACGCCGGACCTGGGCGCCGCCCTCGGCCTGGCCCGTGAGCTGGGCGACGCGCTCGGGGGTGTCGACGGCGACGCCGCCGCACGGGCCCACCGCTGGGAGGTGCTGGCGACGCTCGGCGCGGCCGACCTCACCGTGGCCCGGGCCGTGGAGCCGCACCTCGACGCCGTCGCGATCCTGCACGAGGCGGCCGAGCAGCGGCTGCTCGCCGACACCTGCACCTGGGGGGTGTACGCCGCCGAGGGCCCGCGCCGCCTGCGGGCGCACCGCGACGCCGAGGGCTGGCGACTGGAGGGGGAGAAGCCGTGGTGCTCCCTGGCGGGACGCGTCAGCCACGCGCTGCTCACGGCCTGGGTCGACGAGGAGCGGCGCGGGCTCTTCGCGGTGCGGCTCGACGACCCCGGGATCTTCCCGCTCGACGGTCCGGCCTGGGTCGCGCGCGGCCTGCCGCAGGTGACCAGCACCGGGCTGCGTCTCGACGACGTCTGGTCCGAGCCCGTCGGCGAGCCCGGCTGGTACCTCGAGCGCCCCGGCTTCTGGTGGGGCGGCGTCGGCGTCGCGGCGGTCTGGCACGGCGCGGCGGTCGGGGTCGCGCGGCGGCTGCGCGAGGCCGTCGCGAGGCGCGAGCCCGACCAGGTCGCGCTGCTGCACCTCGGGCGCGTCGACACGCTCCTGACCACCTCCGCCGCCGCCCTGCGCGAGGCCGCGACCGGCGGGTCCGGCGAGGCGCTGCCGCTGCTGGCGGCGCGCACCCGGCAGGTCGTCGCCGCCGGCGCCGCCGAGGTGCTCGACGTGGTGGGCCGGGGTCTCGGGCCCGGCCCCCTGGCCACCGAGGAGGACCACGCCCGGCGCGTCGCCGACCTGCAGCTCTACCTGCGGCAGCACCACGCCGAGCGGGACCTCGTGGGGCAGGGCGCGCTGGTGCTGGAGGAGGAGCCGTGGTGACCGGGACGACCGGGGTGCCGGACTTCGAACACGCCGCGCACGGGACGCCGGCCGCCGACTGGCTGGCGGCGCCGGGACGCGACCTGGCCGAGCCGCTGTCGCTCGCGGCCGTGGAGCGCCTGGTGGTGGTCGCCGCGCACCCCGACGACGAGTCGCTGGGCGCGGGCGGCCTGGTCGCGTCGGCCACCGACCACGGGATCCCCGTCACCGTCGTCTGCGCCACCGACGGCGAGCGCAGCCACCCGGCCTCACCGACCCTCACGCCCGAGCAGCTGGCCCGGATCCGCGGCGACGAGGGCCGCGCCGCGCTGCTCGAGCTCGGGGTCGGGCAGCACCACCTCGTGCGGCTCCGGCTGCCCGACGGCGGCCTCGCCGCCCACGAGACCACCCTGACGACCGCGCTGGTGCAGCAGGTGGCCACGGGGCCGGGCACCGTCGTCGTCGCTCCGTGGCGCGAGGACGGACACCCCGACCACGAGGCGGCCGGACGGGCCGCGGCCGCCGCGTGCCGTCGTACCGACGCGACGCTGTGGGAGTACCCGGTCTGGTTCTGGCACTGGGGGTCGCCCGACACCGCGCCGTGGTCACGGCTGCGGCCGTGGGCGCTCGACCCGCACGCGCGAGAGGCGAAGGCGCGGGCGGTGCGGGCCCACCGGAGCCAGGTCACGCCGCTCTCGGACCTGCCCGGCGACGAGGCCGTCGTGGGGCCAGAGATGCTGGCACGCGCGGCCGACCCGGTCGAGCGCTTCGTGGTCACGGCGGCCGACGACTGCCCCGACGACGCCCTCGACCAGGTGCACCTGCGCGACGCCGACCCCTGGGGCACCTCGCGCCGCTGGTACGAGCAGCGCAAGCGCGACCTGGTGCTCGCCGCGCTGCCCCGCAAGCGTCACGGCCGTGCGCTCGAGGTCGGCTGCTCGGTGGGGGACCTGGCTGCAGCGCTGCGTGAGCGGGTGGAGTCGCTGGTGGCGATCGACCGCTCGCCGGCCGCCGTGCGCAGGGCCCGGGAGCGGCTCGGCGACGACGTCGACGTGCGGCTGCTCGACGTGCCCACACAGTGGCCCGAGGGACGCTTCGACCTCGCGGTCGTCTCGGAGGTCGGCTACTTCCTGTCCCCGTCGTCGCTCGAGCGACTGGCGGCCCGGCTCGACGCCTCCCTGGAGCCCACGGGGGCGCTCGTGCTGTGCCACTGGCGCCACCCGGTGGAGGGCTGGGTGCTCGACGGGTCGCAGGTGCACGAGCGGATCGCGGCGCAGGTGACGCTGCCGCTGCAGGCGACCTACACCGACCGCGACGTCGAGGTGCGCGTGCACGCCGCCGACGGCACCTGGCCGGAGCCCTACCTGTGAGCGACGCCCCCCGAGCGGTCCACGTCGTGGTGCCGTGCCGGGACGAGGCCGAGACCCTGCCCGCCCACCTGGCCTCGCTGACGCGTGCGGTGGAGGTGGCCGCGACCGCGCTGCCCGGCACGCTCGTCACCGCCACGCTCGTGCTCGACGGCTGCCTCGACGACTCGGCGGCGGTGGTCGCGGCGCACGCCCAGCCGTGGCTGGAGGTGCTGGAGGTGGCCCACGGCTGCGTCGGCGCCACCCGCGCGGCCGGTGTGCGCCGCGCCCGGGAGCGCAGCGCCGCCCCCGCCGCGGAGACGTGGCTGGCCCACACCGACGCCGACACCGAGGTCCCCGCCGACTGGCTGCTCCACCACGCCGCCGCCCACCGCGAGGGCCTGGACCTGTGGCTGGGCACGGTGCGTCCCGAGGCCGGCACCGGCCTCACGGCGCGGTGGCTGGCCCGCCACACGCTGGGTGAGGACCACCCGCACGTGCACGGCGCCAACCTCGGCCTGCGGCTCTCGGCGTACGACGCCGCCGGCGGCTTCGCGCCGCTCGCACTGGGGGAGGACGTCGCCCTGGCGCTCGAGGTGCGCCGCCGCGGCGGCCGGGTCGGGGCCGACGACCGCGCCCCGGTGCGCACCTCCGCACGCCTGGAGGGCCGCGCCACCGGCGGCTTCGCGACGTTCCTGGCCTCGCTCTGAGCGCCCCGTCCGCTGTGGAAGGGTGAGGTCATGCAGTCCTTCGCCTGCCGCGTCTGCGGCCAGCGGCTGCACTTCGAGAACTCGAGGTGCGTCTCCTGCGGCAGCCGGCTGGCGTACGCACGCACCGAGCGCGCGCTGGTGCCGGTCGACGCCGACGGCCGCTACGTCGACGACGCCGGCCGGGCGTGGTGGGTCTGCCGCAACCTCGGGCTGTCGGGCTGCACCTGGCTGGCGGCCACCGACGGCGGCCAGTGCGCCGGCTGCGACCTGACCCGCACCCGGCCGCACGACTCCGACGCCGTCGGGCTCGCCCAGTTCTGGTCCGCCGAGCGCGCCAAGCGCCACCTCGTGCACGAGCTCGACGGCCTCGGCCTCCCCGTGGTGGGCAAGCGCGAGGACCCCGACGACGGGCTCGCCTTCGACCTGCTCTCCAGCGTCGCCGAGCAGGTCACCATCGGGCACGCCGGCGGCGTGATCACGATCGACCTCGCGGAGTCGGACGCCTCCCACCGGGAGCGGCTGCGGGCCCAGCTCGACGAGCCCTACCGCACGATGCTGGGTCACTTCCGCCACGAGTCGGGCCACTACTACCAGTGGCAGCTGGTGCGGGGCGAGGACCTGACCGGCCGTGCCCGTGAGCTCTTCGGCGACGAGAGGGCCAGCTACCAGGACGCGCTCGCCCGGCACTACGACCAGGGCCCGCCGGCGGGGTGGGAGGAGTCCCACATCTCGGCCTACGCCACGATGCACCCCTTCGAGGACTTCGCCGAGACCTGGGCCCACTACCTGCACATCTGCGACACCATCGAGACCGCCGCGGCGTACGGCCTGACCACGGAGGTGCCGACGAGCCCCGGGGGACGCTTCAGCGACGTGGTCACCGGGGTGTGGGCGCCGCTCTCGGTCGCGCTGAACATGATCAACCGCTCGATGGGCCACGACGACCTCTACCCCTTCGTGATCCCCCGCGCCGTGCTCGACAAGCTCGACTTCGTGGCGTCGCTGCGCCCCCGGGAGCGCGTCGCCGGCTGAGGCTGTGGATCGTCGTTCGCGCCCGCGGCCCGGACGACGCAGGATCCGGTGGGTGACGCCCTCCCGCGACCTGGCCCTGCCGGGGGCGCCGCGACCGCACGACCGGCCCTTCACCCGTGCCACGGTCGCCGCCGCCGGCACCTCCCGGGCGCGCTTCGAGCGGCTGCTGCGCGACGGCGTGGTCGAGCGCGTGCTCCCGGGGGTCTACGCCGACGCCCTGGCGCCCCGCGGTCCCGCCTTCCGCGCCGCGGCCGTCCGTCTGGCGCTGCGCACCGACGCCGTGGCGACCGGGCGCACCGCCGCGTGGGTGCACGGCGTCGACGTGGCCGCCTTCGGAGGCACCGGGACCGGCACCGCTCCGGTGCCCGTGCAGCGCGCCCGGGGGGTGCGGCCCGCGCGCGACGTCGTCCGGCTGCACGGCCTGGCGCTGACCACGCCCCTGCGCACCGTGCTCGACCTCGCGCGTCAGGACGAGCCGGGGGTCGCGCTCGCGGCGGCCGACCACCTCCTGGCCACGGGGATGGTCCCGCCGCTCGGCCTCCTGGCCGCCCTGGCCGGCGCGGTCGACGTCGGCGTCCGGGCACTGCTGGCCCAGGCCGACGGCCGCGCCCGCGGCGCGGCCGAGGCGGCGCTGAGGCTGCAGTGGCACGCCTCGTCGCGGCCCACCCCCGGGCGCGGGCTGGTGGGGGCGGGGCGCCACGCCGGGGGGCGCGGCGCCCTCGGCGGGCCGGAGCGGCGCTGCGGGGCCCAGCGGCAC
>JBQGFI010000531.1:0-10297 GCA_052040065.1 Marmoricola sp. | reverse complement strand
CCCACCCACTCGACGCCGCGCTCGGTGCCGACGCGGTCGGCGACGGCGACGTAGACCCGGTTGACCGAGGCCGACGCCTGCACCCGCACCACCTCGACCGGCCGCTCACCGGGTGGTCGCGCCTCCCTCGGCCAGTTGGTGGGCGCGCAGACCAGCTCGGCCCGGTCGAGCGCGACGAGCCGGGTCCACTCCGGGAACTCCAGGTCGTAGCAGACCAGCATCGCGATCCGACCGACCGCCGTGTCGACGACGGGTGGGCGCTCGTCGCCCGCGACGAAGAGCTCGCTCTCCCGGTCCCACAGGTGCACCTTGCGGTACGCCGCGCGCAGCCCCGTCGCGTCGACCAGCACCGCGGTGTTGCGCACCACCTCGCCGTCGGCCTCGGCGAGACCCGCCACGACGACCAGGTCGAGCTCGGCGGCCAGCGACCGCAAGGTCGTCACCGTGGGCCCGTCGAGCGGCTCGGCCCACCGGCGCAGCTCCTCGGGCTCCATCACGTAGCCCGTGGTCACGAGCTCCGGCAGCACCACCACCTGCGCCCCGGCGCCGGCGGCCTCGCGCAGCGCCTGCTCGACCCGCACGAGGTTGGCGTCGCGGTCGCCGAGGCGGGGCGCGACCTGCGCCACCGCCACGACGACGTCGCCGTCGGCCATCAGGGGCGCCCCGCTGCCTCGGGCTGGCCCTCCGACTCCTCCAGGCGCAGCTCGGGCGGACGGCGGCTGAAGCCCCGCGTCAGCACCAGCAGGTAGGCGAAGCCGATGGCCACCCAGCCGAGCCCGACCGCGAAGGTCGTGCCGGTGAGGCTGGTCCACAGCCACAGCGTCAGCAGCACGCCGATGCCGGGCGCGACGCCGTACTTCACCAGGTCGGCGGGCGCACGGCGACCCTCGTCGACGACGTAGTGCTTGATGACCGAGAGGTTGACGAAGGAGAAGGCCACCAGGGCGCCGAAGCTCACCACCGCGGCCGCCAGGCCGAGGCTGATGAAGAGCGCGACCAGCGACACCGCGCCGACCAGCACGATCGCGAAGACCGGGGTGCGGAAGCGCTCGTGCAGGCGGCCGAAGAAGCGCCGCGGCAGGGTCCCGTCGCGCCCCATGGCGAAGAGGATGCGCGAGACCGAGGCCTGCGAGGCCATGGCCGAGGCGAAGCAGCCCGCGACGTACGCCGCGGTGAAGAACGCCGCGAGGAAGCCACCGCCGGCCGTGCGCATCACGTCGAGGGCCGCGGAGTCGACGTCGGTGAACTCCTGCCACTGCGGGAAGACCACGTGACCGAGCCACGACAGCACGATGTAGAGCGCACCGCCGATGACGGTGCACAGCATGATGGCGCGCGGGATGGTGCGGCGCGGGTCGGGCGTCTCCTCCGAGAGCGTCGAGACCGCGTCGAAGCCGAGGAACGACAGGCACAGGATGGCCGCGCCGGCGAAGAGCGTGCCGAGCTCGGCGCCCTCACCGAAGAAGGGGTCGGCCAGCGACGGCATCGGCTCGCCGGAGAGCGTGCGCACGACCGCCACCACGAAGACGGCGATGAAGACGACCTGCACCCCGATCAGCACGGCGTTGGCCTGCGCGACCAGCTTGATGCCGAGCACGTTGAGCCCGGTCACGAGCACGATGGAGCCGACGATCCACACGCCCATGGGCACCGCCGGGAAGGCAGCCTCGAGGTAGATCCCGATGACCAGGTAGTTGATCATCGGCAGGAAGAGGTAGTCGAGCAGCAGCGCCCAGCCGGTCAGGAAGCCGACGTGCGAGCCGAACGCCTTCTGCGTGTAGGTGTACGCCGACCCGGCGTACGGGTGCGCGATCACCATGCGGCCGTAGCTCCACGCGGTGAAGAGCATGGCCGCCAGCGTGATCACGTAGGCGCCCGGCAGGTGCCCGGCGGTGATCTCGGTGACCACGCCGTACGTCGTGAAGACGGTCAGCGGCACCATGTAGGCGAGGCCGAAGAGGACCAGTGAGGGCAGGCCGAGCACCCGGTCGAGCCGGGTGCCGTCGACGTCGTCGAGGGTGGACATGAGGGGTTCCTCTCGGGGGGGTTCCTACAGGTGGTAGAGCCGCGACAGCGGCACCGAGTCCGCCGCTGCCGAGACCAGGCGCTCGCCGTCGAGGCTCACGGCCCCGTCGGCGACGCGCACGTCGACGACACCGGTGCGCGCGTTGCGCACCATGTCGGTGAGGTGGAGGCCGCGGGTGCCGCGGACCGCCACGCGCCGCCGCCGGGTCGGCAGCGCGTCGCCGAGGGCCAGCGCCGCCCGGCTGACGAAGGCGACCGAGACCTCGGCCGGCGCGGCGCCGTGGCCGCCGAACTGCGGTCCGAGGACCAGCGGCTGCGCCTGCTCCACGGCCGCGTTGGGGTCACCGGTGACGCCCCAGGCGGGGAAGCCGGCCTTGAGCACGAGCTGGGGCGCGGTGCCGAAGCTGGCGGGCTGCCAGAGCACGACGTCGGCGAGCTTGCCCGGCTCGAGCGTGCCGACCTCGTCGACCAGGCCGTGGGCGATGGCCGGGTTGACCGTGAGCTTGGCGAGGTAGCGCAGCACCCGCTCGTTGTCGTGGCGCTCGTGCTCGGCGCCCCGCTCGGCCTTCATCTTCGCCGCGAGCGCGAAGGTGCGCCGCACGGTCTCGCCGGCCCGGCCCATGCCCTGGGCGTCGGAGGAGGTGATGGGGATGACGCCGAGGTCGTGGAGCACGTCCTCGGCGCCCATCGTCTGCTCCCGGATCCGGTCGCGCGCCATCGCCGCGTCGCTCGGCAGCGCCGCCGAGAGCCCGTGGCAGGAGACGATCATCGCGAAGTGCTCCTCCACCGCGTCGCGGCCGAAGGGCAGCGTCGGGTTGGTCGAGGAGCCGATCACGTGGGCCTGACCCGCGAGGCGGAGCACGTTGGGCACGTGTCCCCCGCCGCAGCCCTCGATGTGGAAGGCGTGGATCGTGCGGCCCTCGAGCACGGCCAGGGTGTCCTCGACCGAGAGGCTCTCGTTGAGGCCGTCGCTGTGGAGGGCGACCTGCACGTCGTGCTCCTCGGCCACGCGCAGCGCGGTGTCGAGGGCCCGGGCGTGCGCGCCCATGTCCTCGTGGACCTTGAAGCCGCTGGCGCCCCCGAGCTCGAGGGCCTCCAGCAGCGGGCCGGGGTCGGAGGAGGAGCCGCGCGCGAGGAAGCCGATGTTGACCGGCCACGCGTCGAAGGCCGCGAAGGCGGTGCGCAGCGCCCACGGCGAGTTGACCCCGACGCCCCAGACCGGGCCGAACTCCTGCCCGATGATCGTCGTGACCCCGGACGCGAGCGAGGCCTCCATCACCCGGGGCGACATCAGGTGCACGTGGGTGTCGACGACGCCGGCGGTGGCGATCAGGCCCTCGCCGCTGACCAGCGTGGTGCCGGTGCCGATCGGCACCTCGACGCCGTCGAGGGTGTCGGGGTTGCCGGCGCGCCCGACGGCGCTGATGCGCCCCTCGCGCACGCCGATCGAGGCCTTGCGCACGCCGAGCACGGGGTCGAGCACCAGCACGTTGGTGACCACGAGGTCGCAGGTGTCGGCCACGCGCGCGGGCCGCAGGTGCATCCCGTCGCGGGCGGTCTTGCCGAAGCCCGCGACCAGCTCGTCGCCGAGCCGCTGGCTGTCGTGCTCGACCTGCACCACCAGGCCGGTGTCGCCGAGCACGACGCGGTCGCCCGTGGTCGGGCCGTACGCCGCCGCGTAGTCCGCCGCCCTCACGAGCCCGCCGCCGTGTCGAGGTAGCCGCAGGCGCGGGCGCGCTCGAGCGCCGCCTCCCGCGCCCCGGGAGCGTCGAGCGGACCGTCGACGAGGCCGGCGAAGCCGACCACCACCCGCGCCCCGCCGACCGGCACCAGCCGGACCCGCTCGGTCGCGCCGGGGTCGAAGCGCTGCGCGCTGCCCGCCGGCACCGCGAGGTGGCGGCCGTAGGCCGCGGCCCGGTCGAAGGCGAGCCGGGGGTTGACCTCGAAGAAGTGGAAGTGGGAGGTGACGCTGATCGGCACCTCGGCGCGGTTGACGACCTCCAGCTCGACCACGTCGTCGTACACCGGCTCGCGCACCTCGACCGCGGGCAGCACCGCCCCGGGGCCCTCGTCGGGAGCGGCCGTGACGCCGAAGGGGTCGGTGACCACCGCCAGCCGGGTGCCGTCGTCGAAGACGGCCTCGACCTGCACCTCGCGCACGACGTGCACGACGCCCGGCAGCACGTCCTCGACGCCGAGGACGCTGCGACCCCGCGCGATGGCCGCGGCGAGCCGGAGCCCGTCGCGGGCGGCCTCAGCCACCGTGTCGGCGACCAGCGCCGTGGCCTCCGGCACGTTGAGCCGCAGCCCGCGGGCCCGGCGGGCGCGGGCCAGCTCGGCGGCCGAGAAGAGCAGCAGCCGGTCGCGCTCGGCAGGCGTCAGGCGCATCGCCGCTCCTCCCGCCTCGCACTGTGAACCGGCTCACACCCCACCACATGCCGAAACGTTTCGGCAAGACCCTCCGGGCACCGGTCGAGACCGGGATACGCTCCGCGCCATGACCGGCCGGGTGACCATCCACGACGTCGCCCGGGCCACGGGGGTCTCCACCACCACGGTCTCCAACGCGCTCACCGGCCGGGGCCGGGTGGCCGACGGCACCCGCGAGGCGGTGCTGGCGGCGGCCGAGCGGCTGGGCTACGTCGCGCACCCCGGCGCCGCCGGGCTGCGGGGCCGACGGTGGGGCGTGGTCGGCCTCTACGTGCCCGACCAGACCGTGGGGCTGGAGTACTACATGGCGCTCGCCGCGGGGGCCGCCGTCGAGGCCCTGGACCACGGCCTCGCGCTGACGCTGGTGCCGCCGGGCGCGCCCGGGTCGGTGCGCCGCCTGCACCTCGACGGCGTCGTCGTCGCCGACCCCACCCTGGGCGACCCGACGCTCGAGGCGCTCGCCGGCCTCGGCGTGCCCGTGGTCACCTGCGAGCGCGACCTCACCCCGGGCGCCACCCACGCCGGACGCGTGGAGTCCGACCACGTGACGGCGGCCGCGGGGCTCCTCGACCACCTCGCCGACGCCGGCGCCCGGCGCATCGCGCTGCTCTGCCCCGCCGGCGAGACCTCCTTCGCCCTCGACGTGCGGCGCGCCTACCTCGACTGGTGCGCCGCCAGGGGCGACGAGCCGGTCGTGCACGACATACCCTTCGCCACCCAGCCCGAGGACGTCCACCGCGCCGTGCAGCGGGCGCTGGCCGACCCGCTCCCCCCCGACGCCCTGGTCTCGGTGCCCGACGGCGGAGCCTCGAGCACCCTGCAGCAGGTGCTGGGCGCCGGCCGCTCGGTGCCCGGCGACCTGCTCGTGGCGTCGTACGTCGACAGCCCGTCGCTGCGCGGCATGGCCGTGCCGATGACCGCCGTCGACATCGCCCCCCGCGAGATGGGGGGTCGCGCCGCGCGGCTCCTGGCGGGCCTGCTCGCCGGGTCGGTCGACGCGGGGGCCGTGGAGCGCCTGCCCACCCGGCTCCTGGTGCGCGAGAGCACGAGCCCCACCGGCGCAGGGCCTGCCTCCGAGACGTGGACGGATGTCCACGTCGTCGCCCCGCTCGCTCGCCGACCAGCTGCGCGGCTGGCCCGACGAGCGGCTGGCCCGGCTGCTGGCGCGGCGTCCCGACCTGGCGACCCCGGCACCCCACGACTCCTCCCAGCTGGCGGCCCGCGTCGTCGTCCGCGCCTCGGTGCTGCGGGCCCTCGACCAGCTCGACGTGCTCGAGCTCGCCGTGCTCCAGGCCCTGGTGCAGGGCACCGACCCGCACGGCCTGCCCGCCGGGAAGCGCGCGGTCGACACCGCGCTGGCGACGGTCACCGACCTCGCGCTGGCGTGGGGCACACCGCCGCGCCCGGTGACCGCGGTGGCCGAGCTGCTCCGGCTCCCCGACGGTCCCGGCGAGGGCGACCTCGACGCGCTGGCGCCCACCGCCCGCGCCGTGGTCGACACGCTCGTCGCGGAGGGGGCCGTCGGTCGCTGGGGTGGGCGCGCCGGACCCACCGCCGACCTCGTCGAGGCGGGGCTGCTCGTGCGCACCGACGCGCAGCACGTGACGGTCCCCTGGTCGGTGCGGCTGGCCGCGTGGGCCACCAGCCACCTCGACGACGCCCCCGAGCTGGCGACGTCCGGCCGCGACCAGGCGCTGGTCGACCGTGCCGCGGCCGGCGCCGCCTTCGAGCTCGTGCGCCGCACCGAGCTGCTGCTCGACCTGTGGGGCAGCCAGCCGCCCGCGGCGCTCAAGGCCGGCGGCCTGGGGGTGCGCGACCTGCGTGCCGCCGCCACCCTGCTGCACCTGGAGCCCGCCGAGGCCGCCCTCGTGATCGAGACCGCGGCCGCGGCCGGCCTGCTCGGCACGGGGATGACCGACGAGCTCGACGCGGCCTGGCTGCCCACCGACGGCTTCGACGCCTGGCAGTCCCGCGGGGTCGCGGAGCGCTGGCTGGTGCTGGCCCGCGCCTGGCTCGACGGCTCCCGCCTGGTCTCGGCGGTCGGTGGCCGGGTCGCCGACAAGCCGGTCAACGCGCTCTCCCCCGACCTCGAGCGTGCGTGGCTGCGCGAGCTGCGCCACGACGTGCTGGCCACGGTCGCCTCGCTGCCCACCGGCGAGGTGCTGGCCGCCGGCACCGGCACCGGCTCCGTCGTGCGCCGGCTGCGCTGGCACCGGCCGCGACGACCGGCCTCGCGCTGGGACCAGGTCGAGCCGCTGCTGGCGCAGGCCGCCCAGCTGGGGCTCACGGCGCTCGGCGGCGCGGCGACGTACGCCCGCGACCTCGACGACGGCGACCCGGCGGCGGCGCTCGCCCCGCTGCTCCCCCGCCCGGTCGACCACGTGCTGGTGCAGGCCGACCTCACCGCCGTGGCGCCGGGACCGCTCGAGCACGACGTCGCCCGCAGGCTGGCGATGGTGGCCGACGTCGAGTCGCGGGGCGGCGCGACCGTCTACCGCTTCGACGCCGGCTCGGTGCGGCGCGCCTTCGACGCCGGGTGGGCCACCGCCGAGGTGCACGACTTCCTCCGCGAGGTCTCGCGCACCCCGGTGCCGCAGGCGCTCAGCTTCCTCGTCGACGACGTCGCCCGGCGCTTCGGGACGGTGCGCGCGGGTCACGCCGAGTCCTTCCTGCGCAGCGACGCCGAGACCGCCCTGGGGGAGCTGGTGCACTCGCCGGCGGCCGCGTCGCTGCGGCTGCTGCGCATCGCGCCGACCGTCGTGGTCTCCGACGTGCCGCTCGGCACGCTGCTGCCGCGGCTGCGCGAGCTCGGCGTCGCCCCGGTCGTCGAGGCGGTCGACGGCACCGTGCGGGTGGCCCGTCCCGACGTCTTCCGCTCCCGCACGCCGCGCCACCGCGCCCCGGTCGGACTCCGCGCCACGGCCCGCACCAGCGCCGTCGTCGCGGCCGTGCGTGCGGGCGACCACGCCGCCACCACCCGCCGCGAGCGCACCCGCTCCGCCGTGGGACCCACCGAGGTGATCGCGCTGCTGCGCGAGAGCGCCGAGACCGGCGACGCCGCCGCCCGGGTCGTGATCGGCTACGTCGGCGACGACGGCACCGTCGGCGAGCGCGTCGTGCACCCGCGACGGGTCGAGGGCGGGCGGCTCACGGCGTACGACGAGCGCAGCGAGGTCGAGCGCTCCTTCGCGATCCACCGCATCACCGCGGCCACGCGCACCCCCTGACACGCTGGGGCCCATGAGCGCGCGGATCCGGGACCTGTCCGACGAGGAGTGCCGGCGGGCGCTGGTGCTCAAGTGGGGCACCACCCCGCCGGGGGTGATCCCGGCGTGGGTGGCCGAGATGGACTACGCCCTCGCCCCCGAGGTGCACGAGGCGGTCACGCGGGCCGTCGCCGACGGCGTCACCGGCTACCCCGTCTTCGACGAGCAGCCCGCGCTCGGGGAGGCGTACGCCGGCTTCGCCGCGCGGCACCTCGGCTGGGAGGTCGCCCCCCACCGGGTGCGGCCCACCTCCGACGTCACCGCCGGCATCCGGCTGGCGCTCGACGTGCTCAGCGACCCGGGACCGGTCGTGCTGCCGGTGCCGGCCTACCCGCCGCAGCTCGACGTGATGGCGCTCACCGGCCGCGAGCGGGCCGACCTGGTGCTCGACGCCGACGCCGAGCGGGCCGAGCTCGACCTCGACCGGCTCGACGCGCTGCTCGCGGGTGGCGCCCGCACGCTGCTCCTCACCCAGCCGCACAACCCCTGGGGCCGGGTCTTCACCCGGGCCGAGCTCGAGGGCGTGCGCGACGTGGTGCTGCGGCACGGGGCGCGCGTGGTCAGCGACGAGATCCACGCGCCGCTGGTGCTGCCCGGCGCCGAGCACGTGCCCTACCTCTCCCTCGAGGGCACCGCCGACCACGCCGTGGCGGTGGTGGCCGCCTCCAAGGCCTTCAACACCGCCGGGCTCCGGTGCGCGCAGCTGGTCGCCGGCGACGACGCCACCGCGCGCCGCCTGCGCGAGGTCCCGATGGCGCGCAACGACTCGTGGTCGCCGCTGGGCGAGGTCGCCGCCGTGGCGGCGTACCGCGACGGCGACGCGTGGCTCGCCGCGCTCCTCGAGCGCCTCGACGGGCAGCGTGCGCTGCTCCGCGAGCTGCTCGACGCCCGGCTGCCGCACGTGCGGATGCGGCCGCTGGAGGCGACCTACCTGGCCTGGCTCGACGTGCGCGCCAGCGGCCACGACGACCCGGCCGCCGTCGCGCTCGAGCACGGCGTCCGCCTGGCGCCCGGGCACGACTACCACCCGGGACTGGCCGGCCACGTGCGGCTCAACCTCGCCACCTCCCCCGAGCGCCTCACCGAGATGGTGAGGCGGCTGGGCACCGCCTGGTAGGCACGAGGGGTGCGACCGCTGCTCCTGCTGCTCGTGGCGTGCCTGCTCCTCGGGTGCGCGGGCCAGCCCCGCGCGGCCGAGTCGGAGGCGGGTGAGACCGACGCCGGGTCGCTGGCCGCCGAGGAGCTGCCCTCGGAGTCCGCGCCGCCCCCGGAGGCGGGGCGCGACGCCGCGCCCGAGCGGGTCGAGGAGCCGTCGCGCGAGCTGCGCCGGGCCCTGGCCGGCCGACCGGCCGTCGCCGAGACCCCCCGCCAGCTGGCCCGCCAGCTCCGGGCGGCCGAGGGCACCCTGGCGCGCCCCGACGCCACGCGCGAGGAGCTCGCCGCCGCCGGCCACCTCCAGCAGGTCGCCTACCTCGAGCTCGGGCCGCGCCCGGCCTGGGACGACCGGGTGCGGGCGCTGCTCCCCGCCTCGCTGCACCGCGTGGTGGCCGACAACGTGGCCTCGCGACGGGAGTTCCTCCGGCTGCACGGCAACGCGCGGCTGCGCGAGCTGCCCGCCTGGCGGATCGTCGACCCCGCCCCGGCCGAGGAGCTCCGCGCCCACTACCGGGCCGCCGAGCGACGCTTCGGCGTGGAGTGGGAGTACCTCGCGGCGATCAACCTCGTCGAGACCGGCATGGGCCGCATCCGGGGCTACTCCAGCGCCGGGGCCCGCGGCCCGATGCAGTTCATCCCCGAGACCTGGGCGCGCTACGGCCGCGGTGACATCGACGACCCGCGCGACGCGATCATGGCCGCCGCCCGCTACCTCTCCGCCCGCGGCTTCACCGAGCCCGGCGGTCGCGCCGACGCGCTCTACGCCTACAACAACGCCCGCACCTACGTCCGCGGCGTCACCCTGCTCGCCGAGATCATGAAGCGCCGGCCCACGGCGTACGCCGGCTACTACCACTGGCAGATCTACTACCAGACCGCCCGCGGTGCGGTGCTGATCCCGCAGGGCTACGCCGAGCGCGAGCGCGTCCCGCTCGAGCGCTGGCTGCGCACCGACGAGGGCCGCTCCGGCCTCCCCTTCCGCGCCACCCCGCGCTGACCGGGCTCCGGGCGCCCACGCGGCCCGTCGATGAGTTCGGGCGCCGGGACTGGTCGGCAGGTGCATGAAGGAGATCGACTCCGCCTGCCGCCGCACCGCGGCGGTCGCGACCGCACTCACCGACGAGCAGCTCGACGCCCCGACCCCCATGCAGGTGCCGGCGCGCGAGGTGGTGCAGCACCTGCTCGGGCTCTGCGTGGCCTTCCGCGACGCCGCGGCCAAGGTCGACGGGCCCACCACCCGGACGCCACCGGGACCCACCTCCGACCCCCTCCCCGAGGACTGGCGCGCCGACCTGACCGACCGCCTCGACGAGCTGGCCGCGGCGTGGCGCGACCCGGGCGCCTGGGAGGGCATGACCCGGGCCGGCGGCGTCGAGCTGCCCGGCGAGGTCTGCGGCCTGGTCGCGCTCGACGAGGTGCTG